>NZ_JBXAPG010000006.1:33368-187565 GCF_058803765.1 Burkholderia sp. GW821-FHT14F03 | reverse complement strand
GTGCCTGCTTGTTGTGCGTCGCCAATTGTTCGTTGACCTGCGCCTGACGATCGAGCGCCTCGCCCAACCCGCCCAGCAATGCCGTTGCCTGCTGCTCGAAGCCGCTCGACGCCGCCTCCAGTGCCTGCTTGTTGTGCGTCGCCAATTGTTCGTTGACCTGCGCCTGACGATCGAGCGCCTCGCCCAACCCGCCCAGCAGCGCCGATGCCTGCTGCTCGAAGCCGTTCGACGCCGCCTCCAGCGCCTGCGTGTTATGCGTCGCCAACTGCGCGTTGACCTCGGCCTGGCGATCGAGCGCCTCGCGCCACGCGCCCGCGACATTCGCCGCAGCCGTATCGAGGTGCGTCGCGACGCCGTCGAGCAACGCAGTCGAGCGCTGCTCGACCGTCTCGGCCGTGCGCGCCAGCTGCGCGACCAGATCGGCCGCCGCGCGCGGCGCCGCCGACGTCTCGCGCGCGAGACCGGCCAACTCCGCCAGCGTGTCGCGCGCCTGCGCCCGGGCCTGCTCGGACAGCTCGCCCGCCGTCCGCGCCAAGGTTTCGCAAATGACGTGCTGGCGGGACTCCGCCTGCTCGCCCGCACGCGTCCAGTTCGCCTCGAGCGTCGCCCCCACCGCGCCAAGCGCGTCGCGCCACGCCGCGAGCCGCGCCTCGTCGCGCGCCGCCAGCTCGGCCTGCAATCCCGCGTGCGCCCCGCTCAGCCCGCTCAGCAAGGTCGCCGCCTGTCGTTCGAAGCCGCTCGACGCCGTATCGAGCGCCTGACGGTTATGCGTCGCCAACTGTTCGTTGACCTGCGCCTGACGATCGAGCGCCTCGCCCAGCCCCGCCAGCAATACCGCCGCGCGCGTCTCGAAGCCTGTCGCCGCGCGTTCGAGCGCCTGCTGATTGCGCTCCGCCAATTGCGCATTCGCCTCCGCCTGCCCCGTGAGCGCGTCGCGCCACGCGGCCGCGGTGCGTTCGCCCGCTTCGTCCGCACGCGCGCTCATGCCGTCGAGCAAGGCCGCCGAGCGCTGCGCGACGCCGGCGTTCGCCTTCGCGAGTTCATCGCGCAGCTCGCGCACCAGCGCTTCCTGCTCGCGCTGCTGCCGCGCGAGCGCGTCGGTCCAGATCCCGGACACCTGCGCGGCCGTCGCCGTGAAGCCGTTCGATACCTGCTCCAGCTGCCGCTCCACCGCGCGCGACACGCTGCCGTGCAACGCCCCCGTCTCGCGCGCCAGGCCCGCCAGCGTCGCTTCCATCAGCGGTTGCAGCGCGCCGCCCACGGCGTGGGCGCTGTCGGTCGCGCTGTCGCGCAGCGACTGGCCGACCGACGCGGCCAGCTGCGCATACGCCGTCTCCGTGCGGCCGAGGAATGCCTGCTGATTCGCGAGCTGACGCTCGGCGTCGGCGCGGCCGTGCTGTTCGAGCGCCGTCACCATCGACTGCATCCGCTCGGCCAGCAACGGCAGCGCCTCCGCCTGACGTTGCAGCAGGCGCGCGGTTTCGTCGCGCTGATGCGCGTGCGAATGAATTCTCAACGTCGTTGCGAGCGCCGCATCGAGCCGCTGCCCCACCTGCGCACGCTCGCGGCGGCACAGCGCGGACAGCAGGCCGAGCATCGCCGAAGTTGCGACACCCGCGATCGACGTGCCGAACGCGAACCCCAGGCCCTTGACCGGGCTCGCCAGCGACGCACGGATCGCCTGCAGATCTGCCGCGCTTTCCAGCGCGGCGCCCGTGCCCTTGAGCGTCGCGACCATCCCGAGCAGCGTGCCCAGCATGCCGAGCAGCACCAGCAGGCCGACCAGGTACGGCGTGAGCGCCGGCCCGGGCAGCGCGGCGCGCTCGCCGTCGATGCGCAGGCGCACCACGCCGCGCAGCCCCGCCGGCAGCTGGTCGAGCCACGGCGCGAGGCTCGGCGGCGGCTCGGTGAGACCATCGACGGCGGCCGCGAGCGCGACCGTCGTCTGTTGATAGCGCCGCAGTTCGAGCGCCCCCGCGACATAGCACGCGCCGACCAGCAGCGTGAATGCGAGCGCGAGCGGATTGGCGGCGAGATACCCCGCGCCGACCCAGCAGACAGCGGCCAGCCCGGCCAGGAAAACAACGGGATTAAGGTGAGATCTGGACATGGCGTCCCGGTGGTTGGCTGGTGCGAAGCGCCGCGAGCAGCCCCTCGACCGGTTGAAAACGAATATCGAGTTCGGCGAGCAGCAGGCCGCGCATGTCCTGACGGAACAGACCGAGCCAGGCGCCCGAGGTCGAGGCGTCCGGCGCGGGCTCGCCCGCCCGCGCATCGGCACGGCGCAACTGCTCGAAACGCGCGCCGAGCAGCGTCGGCACCGCGCCCAGCAGGCCGCGCTCGCGCGCGTCGAGCGCTTGCTCGAAGGTCGCGTCCAGCACCGCGAGGCGGGCGAGTTCGGGCGTCGAGGCCGTCATCGCGCGGCGCAGCCGCGCGCGCAGCAGGCCGATTTCGGTCTGCATCGATTGCTGGATGAACTGGTAGTCCTGGCGCAGCACCGCGAAATCGAGCGCAGCGTCCTTCGGCGCGACGGGCGGCGCGGGCGGCGCGCCGCCGCCGCCGCGCCCGGCGCCGAACGCGGCGACGCCGTCGATCGACTTCGCGAGCGCGGCGCGCACGCGCGCGCACTCCCGGCCCGCCTCGTCGTGGGCGGGGGCCGGGCCGGATCCCGTGGGCGTACCCAGGTTCAGGGCGGAGGACAGCGTGATGGCGTCGGTCCAGCTCAGCCAGCGGCTCAACTGGTCGGACAGCGACTGTCCGGGTGCGGACACTTCCAGATCCGCCAGACGAGCCAGCAGACGAATCAGTGCCGGACCGCCCGGCGCGCCGCGCCGTGGTGGTTGCAACATGCTGCGTGCGTCGATAAAAAAGGCAGCAGTTTACACTCCGGCGGGCGCTCGGCCGAGATTCCGGGTAACGGCGCGTCGGGCGGGGGGGTTTCGGCGTGCGAGCGACGAGGATCCGGCGGGTTGCGCGGCGCGTCGCGACGACGGCTCCCGCCACCGCCGGATGCGGTGGCGCGCGCGGGAACCCGCGCCGTCAAGCGGGCGGCAAGCGCCGCGCAATCCGCGTCGCACAAGGCCGGCGCGAAGCGGGCGCAGGCCGGGCCGCCGCGTTCCCGGCACCGCGCCGAACCGGGTCCGACGATACGCGAACACGGCGCAATCACGGCGAGCCATCCGCGCCGGGCGACCGCCCTTGCCCGGCATCGCGCCGGACCAGGTTCGCCAATACGCGACGGCGCAACGCCCGGCGAGCCCTCCCCACCTCGCGCGGCCGGCACGAAGCGGACACCAACAGAGCAGCCCCATGCCCAGCATCGCGCCGCCCCTGGCCCACCGCTACGCGAGCCCAACGTATCGCATCCACGCCGCACCGCCTGCCGGACGCGCGGCGCGACGCCGGCGCCAAGCCCGCCCGCCTTCCGCTCAATACCCGACCAGCGACCCCGCGTGATAGACATAGGAATGTCCATACACGTGCACACGGAATTCCAGCGCCCCCTGCCCGTCGTAATCGAACGGCACGATGAACGCCTGCACCGTGTTCGCATCGTTGAAATCCGCGCGCATCAGCTTGCGTTTCGCGAACACCGTATTCGTCGACCAGCGATACACGTCGAGATCCGCGATGTCGTCGTTGTGCGCGGCGGTCACGTCGACCTTGAGCAGGAACGTCGCATTCAACCGCCCCGCCGGCAGTTGCTGGACATAAGGCCCATAGCTGAGATTGGAGTACTGCCCGGTAGCCGGAATCTCCCAGCCGGTCCCGTTCGCGCGCCCGGTCACGTGGCCGTACGCCGGCGAATTCGCATGCCACGCGCCGAGCGGCGGGTTCGTCGAACCGCGCGCGTCGAGGTCGACCACCTGACGCCGCGCGATCTGGTCGTCGAGCAGGTACTGCGGCGTATCGAGCGCCACGTAGCGGCTCGCGTCGCGACAATCGACCCGAACCCAGTCCTGGTCGCCCCATCGATCGAGGCCGGCATGCCCCGTGCCCGACACGTTGAGCACCTTGCAGCGCGCGCGCAGCGGTTCGTTGTCGGTTTCCGGGTGGCAGGACGGATCCTGCGCGCCGCGCTCCGCGTAGCAGCGGCTGCGTGGAATCCACGCTTCCCAGCGCGTCATCCCGTATTCCTTCGTGAAGAAATAGCGCTCCAGCGCATTGTTCCGCTGCGACAGGGTGGTCGCCGCGAAATGGTCCGACCGGATCGCCGTCATCACCTTGCCCGACTCGAACTGGTAGGCGCCCGGACCGTTCCAGTAGGTGACGCCCGTGCTGTTGCCGTTGCCGCATCCGGCGGGCGCGGGCTGCGTGACCTGGATGTGGTACGTCGGATGGTAGATCGACGAGGACGGCGGCCAGCCCGACGGCGGCCCCTGGAACGGGAACAGGATCCAGCCGCCCGCCCGTTCGGCGATGCTGCCCGCGCCGCCCGTGCGCGACCAGATCTGGTCGCGACAGCCCGGGTCCGACGTGCGGATGAACGACGCATAGCTCGAATTGTCGAGATCGATCAGGTCGTAGCCGTCGCGCGCCTCGGAAAACGAGAACCGGAAGCGCGAATCGAAGCCGCCCTGCAGGTTCTTCATCACCAGCACCTTGGTCGTGCCGTCCGCGCCCAGCACCGGGATGCTGTTGGTCGACTGGTAGGCCGCGCCACTGTTGTGATCGAAATCGGTCAGCAGGTAGGGCGAGCGCTCGCCCACGCGCATGTCGCGATGGCTGGGACAACTGGCGGGATCGCCTGCGATCGGGTTGTCGTCGGCGTCAACGCAGACGTCCTGGATCAGGTAGTCGCGGAGTTCGCGGGTCGCGCCGGCGTGCGCTGCGGACATGCACAGCAGCAAGGCCAGCGAACAAGCCAGGGATCGCATGGAATGGTCTCTCAGGTCGTGGATTTATGGTGAAGCGTGGACGCGCGGCGGATGAATCCCCCCGGACCGCGCCAGCGAAAGGTAGAAGCAAGGCCGATCGATGTCAATGGCAAGGCGGAGGGCGTGGAATCGGCGCGGACAGGATCATCCGCGACGACGGGCGCATGCGCCGCATCGGCATCCGTTTGCGGCGCATACGCCGCCTGCAGCGGCGGGCTGTTCGCGGCCCGCGGCGCGAATCCAGGCTCCAGCGCCCCCTCGCGCGCCCGGTTGACATGACGCGCGCGCCGTCACGACGTCGAACGCCGCGCGCTGACCCGGGCGGCGCGCTCGACACGCCGCGCGCCCGGCGCGCGCCCTCAGCGCCGCACGCGCGGCGCCCGCCAGTTCGACGCCTTCGCGAACTCGACGAACGACCGCAGGTAATCCACCGCCTCGTCCGCATCGCGCGTGCCGAGGAAAATCTGCTTCGCGATGCCCGCCTTGCCGAGCTTCACCGGCACCACCGCCATCCGGTCCGCATATTCCTCGGCGAGCCAGCGCGGCAGCGCGGCCACGCCCCGGCCGCTCTCGACCATCTGCAACATGATGTCGGTGGTCTCGATGGTCTTGTGCCGGCGCGGCACGACGCCCGCCGGACGCAGGAAATAGTTGTAGATGTCGAGCCGGTCCGTGTCGACCGGATAGGTGATCAGGATCTCGTCGACCAGCTGCTCGGGCTTCACGTAGCGCACCTCCGCGAGCGGATGCCGCTCCGCCACGACCAGCACCTGCTCGTAGTCGAACACCGGCTCGAAACGCAGCCCCGGCCGAGCGAGCGGATCGGGCGTGACGAGCACGTCGATGTCGTAGCCGAACAGCGCGCCGATCCCGCCGAACTGGAAGCGCTGCTTCACATCGACGTCGACATCCGGCCAGCGCGCCAGGTACGGCGACACGACCTTGAGCAGCCACTGGTAGCACGGATGGCACTCCATGCCGATCCTCAGCGTGCCGCGCTCGCCGTCCGCGTACTGCTTCATGCGCGCCTCCGCGTGCTCGAACTGCGGCAGCAGCCGCTCGGCGAGCGACAGCAGGTACTGCCCCGCCTGGGTCGGCCGCAGGCTGCGGCCGTCGCGATCCCAGACCAGCACGCCCAGCTGCTGCTCGAGCTTCTTCACCGTATGACTGAGCGCCGACTGGGTCAGGTGCAGCGCGTTCGCGGCCGCGGTCAGCGAACCCTGGCGCGCGACTTCGCGAATGATGACGAGATGGATGCGTTCAAGCATGGTGGAACCCCGGGCAAGCAACCCATGAATAAAAATAATCGAACAATGAAATAATGCCATTTTTCTTCATGAGCGCGAAACCCTATCATCGCCGCAGGCTTTCACTCACTCCACGCTTTCTCATCGGACGACAGCGCTCATGGTCACGACTCACAATCTCGGTTTCCCGCGCATCGGCGCAAAACGCGAACTCAAGTTCGGTCTCGAACGCTACTGGAAAGACGAAGCGTCGCGCGACGAGCTGAAGGCGCTCGGCGCACAGCTGCGCCAGCTGCACTGGCACAACCAGCGCGACCTGGATCTCGCGCCGGTCGGCGACTTCGCGTTCTACGATCAGGTGCTCGACATGAGCTTCACGCTCGGCAACCTGCCGGAACGCGTGCAGGGCTTCCACGGCGATGCGCTCGACAACTATTTCCGGGTCGCGCGCGGTCGCTCGGCGCAATCGGCCGAGGAACACGCCGCATGCTGCGGCGGCGTCGCGGCGGGCGAGATGACGAAGTGGTTCGACACCAACTATCACTACATCGTCCCCGAGTTCGCGGCCGGCACGACCTTCACGCTCGACGCGTCGCGCCTCGTCGAGCAGCTCGCCGAGGCCCGCGCGCAGGGCGTGAAGGCCAAGCCCGTGATCATCGGGCCGGTCAGCTACCTGTGGCTCGGCAAGGCCAAGGACGACTCCGACAAGCTCGCGCTGCTGCCGCGCCTGTTGCCCGCCTATCAGGCGCTGCTCGACACGCTGGCCCGCGAAGGCGTCGAATGGGTGCAGATCGACGAGCCGACGCTCGTGACGGAACTCGACGCCGCCTGGCAGCAGGCCTTCGTCACCGCCTATGAGGCGCTCAAGACGCGCAAGGTGAAGCTGCTGCTCGCCACCTACTTCGGCCAGCTGCTCGACAATCTGGCGCTGGCCTGCGCGCTGCCCGTCGACGGCCTGCACATCGACGCGATCAACGCCCGCGCCGAAGCCGGGAAGGCGGCCGGCCTGCTGCCCGCGCCGCGCGTCCTGTCGGTCGGCGCGATCAACGGCCGCAACATCTGGAAGAGCGACCTGAACGCGACGCTCGAATGGCTCGCACCGCTCGCGAAGCAGCTCGGCGAGCGCCTGTGGATCGCACCGTCATGCTCGCTGCTGCACGTGCCGGTCGATCTCGGCAGTGAAGAGAAGCTCGACGCCGAGGTGCGCTCGTGGCTCGCGTTCGCGCTGCAGAAGCTCGACGAACTGAAGGTGCTGGCCGCCGCGCTGAACGGCGACCGCGCATCCGTCGCGGCCGCGCTCGACGCCAACGCGGCCGCGATCCGCGCCCGCCGCGCCTCGCCGCGCGTGAACAATCCGACCGTGAAGGCGGCGGTCGCCCGCCTCGACGCCCAGCTCGGCAAGCGCGCCAGCGCCTATGCGCTGCGCGCGCCGAAGCAGGCCGCGCTGCTGAAGCTGCCCGCGTTCCCGACCACCACGATCGGCTCGTTCCCGCAGACGGGCGAGATCCGCCAGGCGCGCAGCCAGTTCAAGGGCGGCGCGCTCGGCATCGACGGCTACCAGGCCGCGATGCGCGCCGAGATCGCGCGCAGCGTGCGCGAACAGGAACAGCTGGGCCTCGACGTGCTGGTGCACGGCGAAGCGGAGCGCAACGACATGGTCGAGTACTTCGGCGAGCAGCTGGACGGCTACGCGTTCAGCCAGTTCGGCTGGGTGCAGTCCTACGGTTCGCGCTGCGTGAAGCCGCCGATCCTGTTCGGCGACATCAGCCGCCCGAAGGCGATGACGGTCGAGTGGATCACCTACGCGCAGTCGCTGACCAGCAAACCGATGAAGGGCATGCTGACCGGCCCCGTGACGATCCTGAACTGGTCGTTCGTGCGCGACGACCAGCCGCGCTCGGCGTCGTGCCTGCAGCTCGCGCTCGCGATCCGCGAGGAAGTGCTCGACCTGGAAAAGGCCGGCGTGCGCGTGATCCAGATCGACGAGGCCGCGCTGCGCGAAGGGCTGCCGCTGCGCCGCGCGCAGTGGGCCGAGTATCTGGGCTGGGCGGTCGAATCGTTCCGCATCACCGCGAACGGCGTGCGTGACGAGACGCAGATCCACACCCACATGTGCTATTCGGAGTTCAACGACATCATCGCGTCGATCGCCGACATGGATGCCGACGTGATCACGATCGAGACGTCGCGTTCCGACATGGAGCTGCTCGACGCGTTCGACCACTTCAAGTATCCGAACGAGATCGGGCCGGGCGTGTACGACATCCACTCGCCGAACATCCCGACCCAGGAGCACATCGTCGGCCTGATGCGCAAGGCGGCCGAGCGGATTCCCGCCGAGCGCCTGTGGGTGAATCCGGACTGCGGCCTGAAGACCCGCCAGTGGGCCGAGGTGATCCCGGCGCTGACCAACATGGTGGCCGCGGCGAAGACGCTGCGCGACCGCACGCACTGACGCCGCGCCGGCCGGGCGACGGCCGGCGCTTCCCTGCGCGCGTCCCGGGCCCGCCCCGGGACGCGTCGTTTGTCCTTTGAACCCTTCATCGCCCATTCGCCATGTTCGAACGCCACCGCGACTCGCTCGACCGGCCAGGGTAATCGGTCCGATCGGATCGGGGAAATGGCCGCCGAAGCACGCGCTCCGATTTGCGTCCGGGACGCCTATCGCGGCTCAGAGGCGCCCGCCTTCCCCTCCCCGCCACAGCCTCACCTCGCCAACAACCCCCGCTTGCGCAGCATCGACGCGGCCTGCGGATCGCGGCCCCGGAACGCGCGGAACGCCGCGCGCTGCTCGCGGCTGTTGCCCGCGCTGTAGACGTAGCGATGCAGCTTGTCCGCGAGCGTCGGATCGAATGCGTCGCCCGCCTCCTCGAACGCAGCGAACGCTTCCGCCTCCAGCACCTCCGCCCACATGTAAACGTAGTAGCCCGCCGCGTAATGCGCGCCGCCGAACATGTGGCCGAAATGCGGCAGCCGGTGCCGCATGCCGATCTCGCGCGGCACACCGAGCCGCGCATACTCCGCCGCCTCGAACGCGGCGAGATCGAGGTTCGCCGGATCCGGATGCTGGTGCAGCGCAAGATCGATCAGCGTCGAGGACGTATAGGCGACCGTCGAGAAACCCTGGTTGAACAACTGCGATGCGCGGATCCGTTCGATCAGCGCCGCCGGGATCGGCTCGCCCGTCGTCACGTGCCGCGCGTGACGCGCCAGCACCTCGGGCACGGTCGCCCAGTTCTCCATCAGCTGCGACGGCAGTTCGACGTAATCCTGCGGCACGGCCGTGCCGGCCAGCAGCCGGTACGTCACGTTCGACAGCAGCCCGTGCAGGCCGTGACCGAACTCGTGGAACAGCGTACGCACGTCGTCGAAGCTCAGCAGCGTCGGCCCGTCGCCGCCGCGCGCGAAGTTGTTGTTGTTGACGATGATCGGCACCGTGACGCCGCCGTTGCGACGCTGCTCGCGGTAGTCGCTCATCCACGCGCCGCCCTGCTTGTTCGGCCGCGCGTAGTTGTCGCCGAGGAACAGGCCGACCAGTGCGTCGCCGCGCCGCACTTCCCACAGCCGCACGTCCGGATGGTAGAGCGGCACGCCCTTCTGCTCGACGAAACGCACGCCGAACAGGCGGTGCGCGCAATCGAACATCGCGTTCAACATCGCCTCGAGGCTGAAATACGGCTTCACCTCCGCATCGTCGAGCGCATAGCGCGCGACCCGGACCTTCTCGGCCAGGTGATGCCAGTCCCACGGCGCGATGTCGGTCGGCTCGCCCAGCGCCGCGGCCTGTTCGACCAGCGCCTGACGTTCGCGCGCGGCGCTCGCCTTCGCCGGCTCCCACACCTGATCGAGCAGCGCATGCACGGCGGCCGGCGTGCCGGCCATGCGGTCGGCCAGCGCGTAATCGGCAAACGTCGCATAACCGAGCAGGCGCGCCTGCTCCTGCCGCAGCACGAGGATCTGGCGGGCGATCGGCCGGTTGTCGCGCGCGGCGCTCTCGCCGCGGCCGCTCCAGGCGCGCCACACCTGCTCGCGCAGGTCGCGCCGGGTCGACCAGGTCAGGAACGGCTCGACCAGCGAACGCGACAGCGTGATCACGCAGCCGTCCACGCCGCGTTCGCGCGCCGCGCTCTGCGCCGCCTGCCGCAGGAACGACGGCAGGCCCGCCAGATCGGCCTCGCCTTCGAGCTTCAATTGATACTCGGTCTCGTCGGCCAGCACGTTCTGCGCGAACTGCGTCTGCAGTTCCGCCAGCCGCTCGACGATCTCCGCGAAGCGCACGCGTTCGGCGCCCTCCAGGCGCGCGCCGGCCCGCACGAAGTCGGTATGCACGCGCCGCAGCAATTGCTGCTGCTCCTCGTTGAGCTCCAGTTCGGCCGCGCGCTCGTGCAGCGCATCGAGCCGCGCGAAGAACCCCGCGTGCATCTGCACCCGGCTCGTATGCGCGGCGACCACCGGCGCCATCTCGCGCTCGACCGCCTGCAATGCGGGCGGCGATTGCGACGCGCACTGGTTGTAGAACAGGTAGAGCGCGCGATTGAGCCGCAGGCCCGTCGCGTCGAACGCGGCCACCGTGTTCTCGAAGCTCGGCGCTTCGGATTGCGCGGCCAGCGCGTCGATCTCGGCCAGATGCTCGGCGCTCAGCACGGCGATGGCCGGCGCGTAGTGCGCGGGCTCGACCTGCTGGAACGGAGGGAGTTGATAAGGCGTGTGCCAGTCTTGCAACAGCGGGTTGCCGTGGGGGGTCATCTCGTTCCGCCTCGTGAGCGTGAAAGTGTGAGACCGCAATCATAAGACAACACAAAATTCAGCGCTGCACACAATTCGAGGCTCGCCTCGACCGCGCCGCCCGCGCGCTCAGCCCCGCTGTTCCAGCAGAAATTCGCAGACCGCGTGGTGCATCGCGGCCACCCGCGCGCTCGTGTCGAGCGCGCGCCAACAGCCGTGCACCAGCCCCGCGCCGAGCATGAAGCGGGCACGGCCGCCCGCCGCCTCGATCCGCTCGACGTAGGCGCGCGCGTCGTCGCGCAGCGGATCGTGCTGTGCGCCGATCGCGAGGGTCGGCGGCAAGCCATCGAAGCGGGCCGCGTCGAGCGGCACGGTATTCGGCGGCGGCGGCGCGCCGCCCCAATACGCCCGCCGGCAGGCGTGCACGTCGGCGAGCGTCAGCAGCGGCGCCTGCGCCTCGGTCCGCGCGGCGGGCAGGCGCGGCGCATAACCCAGCAGCGGGTAGACGAGCGCGACCGCGGCAACGCCGCCCTGCCCCGCGTCGCGCAGCGCCGCCGCCACGCACGCGGCCAGCGTGCCGCCCGCGCTGTCGCCCGCGAGCATCAGCGGCGCGGCGCCGACGCCGAACGGCAGCCGGCCGTGCAACGCGGCCACGGTCACCTCAAGACAGTCGTCGCGCGCGGCCGGCGCACGGTGTTCGGGCGCGAGCCGGTAGTCGACCGCGATCACGTCGAGGCCGGTATCCGCCGCGAGCCGCGCGGCGATCGCGTGGTGGCTGTCGAGCGAGCCGACCACGAAACCGCCGCCGTGGAAAAACAGCACGGTGCCGCGCGCCGCGCGCCCGCGCGGGCGATAGCGCCGCATCGCGAGCGCATGCCCGGCGCGCGCCGCGTACACCGCGTCGTCGATCTGCACGCCCGCGGGCAGGCTCGGCGCGAGCCGCGCGGCGAATCGTTCGTACAGGCGGCGCTGCTCGGCCGGCGAGCGCTCGGCGGCGTCGGCCGGATAGCAGGCCGCGACGCGCGCGACGAAGGCGTCGAGCGCGGCGTCGAGCAGCGGCGCGCCGCACGCGCTCGACGTCATCCGCGCCGCGCCGGCAAGCCGATCACGCGGCCCGCGCAAGCGGGCGCGGGCGCATCGTGCCGCTGCGCCGCGAGTGCGGCCACCCGCTCGGCGATGTCCGGATCGAACGGCGCGGAGGCCGGCCCAAGCGTGTCGACGTGCAGCAGCATCTGCTCGCTCGCCGCCACCGCGCCGTCGACGCCCGCCGCGAACATCTCCAGGTACAGGTGGACCCGCTTCGCGTCGTGCGCGAGCACCCGCGCGTCGACCCGCACGCGCGCCCCGGCCTTGACCTCGCGCAGGTAGTTGAGGTGAACCTCCAGCGTGTACACGGAGCGGCCGCGCGCGCGGCGCGCCGCGTCGTCGAGGCCGATCCGGTCGAGCAGCGCGTCGGTCGCGAAGCTGAAGATCAGCAGGTAATAGGCGTCGCGCAGGTGGCCGTTGTAGTCGACCCATTCGTCGCGCACCACGTCCTCGTGCAAGGTCAGCATCGTCGTCCCCGTCGGTCAGGTCTCGTCATGGATGCCGTGACGCGCCTTCACGGCGGCGATCGTCGCGAGCACCTCGGTGATGCACTCGTCGCGATAGCGTTCGAGCGCCTTGATGCTGTGGCCGCCCTGCTGCGCGGCGGTGCCCTCCACCACCCGATCGATCAGCGCGTCGCTCAGCGGCGGCGCGGCGAGCCGGGTCCACGGCAGTTCGAGCGCCGGCCCGAACTGCCGCATGAAGTGTCGCATGCCGGCCTCGCCGCCCGCGAGCGTGTAGGTCAGGAAGGTGCCCATGAACGACCAGCGGATGCCCGCGCCGAAGCGGATCGCATCGTCGATCTCGCCGGTGGTGGCGACGCCGTCGTTGACGAGGTGCAGCGCCTCGCGCCACAGCGCTTCGAGCAGGCGGTCCGCGATGAAGCCCGGCACTTCCTTGCGCACGCGCAGCGGCCGCATGCCGAGCCGCCGATAGATCGCCATCGCGGCCTCGACCGCTTCCAGCGCGGTGTGTTCTCCGCCGAGCACCTCGACCAGCGGCAGCAGGTACACCGGATTGAACGGGTGCCCGACGAGGCAGCGCTCCGGATGCGTCGCGCTCGCGTAGAAGTCGGTCGGCAGCAGCCCCGACGTCGACGACGCGATGATCGCGTCGGGCTTCGCCGCGCGGCTGATCTGCTCGTGCAGTTCGCGCTTCAGCGTCTCGCGCTCGGGCGCGCTCTCCTGGATGAAATCGGCATCGGCGACGCACGCCTCGATCGTCGACACGAAACGCAGCCGCGCGGGATCGGCGCCCGGCGCGAGGCCGACACGCGCCAGCGCGGGCCACGCGTTCGCGACGTTCGCGCGCAGCTGCTGCTCCGCGCCCGGCGCGGGATCCCAGACCACCACGTCGAGACCGTGCGCGAGCGCGCGGGCAACCCACCCGCTGCCGATCACGCCGGCGCCGATGGCGGCGAACGTCTTGATGTCGGTCTTCACTGCCATGTCAGTGCATCCTTCAAATCGGGGGAATCGAACGGCGGACGCCCATGCGCGCCGCCGACGTATTGCAGCGGGTGAGGCAGCGGGGCGCGTTCACGCGAATTCGGTGAGCGCGCGGCGTTCGAGCGGGCGCGCGCCGCGCGCCGGCAAGCCGAGCGTGCGCCGGCCTTCGGCCGGCGTCAGCACGCGGCCGCCGAGCCGCTCGACGATTTCGCGCGCGCGCTCGACGAGCGTGCCGTTGCTCGCGGGCACGCCGCGATCGAGCCACAGGTTGTCTTCTAGGCCGACGCGCACGTGGCCGCCGAGCAGCATCGCCTGCGCGACCATCGGCATCTGCATGCGGCCGATGCCGAAGCCCGCCCAGTGCGCGCCGGCCGGCAGGTTGTCGACCATCGCCTTCATCGTGCCCGTATCGGCCGGCGCGCCCCACGGGATGCCGAGGCAGAGCTGGAACAGCGGTGGATCGTCGAGCAGCCCTTCCTTCAGCAGCTGCTTCGCGAACCACAGATGGCCCGTGTCGAAGATTTCCAGCTCCGGCTTCACGCCGAGTTCCTGGATGCGCTTCGCGCCGGCGCGCAGCTGCGCGGGCGTCGATACGTAGATGGAGTCGCCGTCGCCGAAATTCAGCGTGCCGCAGTCGAGCGTACAGATCTCGGGCAGCAGTTCCTCGACATGCGCGAGGCGCGTGAGCCCGCCGACGAGGTCGGTGCCCCGGCCGAAACGCATCGGCTCCTCGCCCGCGCCGATTTCGAGGTCGCCGCCCATGCCGGCCGTCAGGTTGATGATCACGTCGACGTCGGCCGAGCGGATCCGGTCGACCACCTCGCGGTACAGCCGCGGATCGCGGCTGCCGCGCCCGGTCTGCGGGTCGCGCACGTGGCAGTGCGCGACCGTCGCGCCCGCCTTCGCCGCCTCGATCGCGGCCGCCGCGATCTGCTGCGGCGTCACCGGAACCGCCGGATGCCTGCCGACCGTATCGCCCGCGCCGGTCACCGCGCAGGTCACTATCACTTCGTGATTCATCGTCGCCTCGTTTCAGTGGGGTGCGCGGGCCCGCTCCCGCGCGGATTCGCTTCGTGGAAACGTTCAAAGGCCCAGGTGGGCGCGCACCGCCGGCAAGCCTTCCTTGCCGTCATAGGTCGTCACGCCCGCGAGCCACGCATCGAGCACCTGCGGGTTCTGCCTCAGATAGGCGCGCGCGGCCTCCGCGGGGCGCGTCTTGTTCATCACCGCCTGCATCAGCCGGTTTTCGAGGTCGGTCGTGAAACGCAGGTTCGCGACCAGCCGGCCCGCGTTCGGGCAGCGCTTCAGGTAGTCGGGCGCGGTCAGCGTGTAGACGCGCGCCTCGCCGTAGTTCGGGCCGAACGCGGCGTCGCCGCCCGCCAGATAGTTCATGCCGATCTGCAGGTTCATCGGATGCGGCTCCCAGCCCAGGAACACCACCCACTTGTGCTCGCGCACCGCGCGCTCGACCGTCACGAGCATCCCCGCCTCGCTCGATTCCACCAGCCTGAAGCCGCCCAGTCCGTATTGATTGGTGTCGATCATCTTGCGGATCGTCGCGTTCGCGCTGCTGCCCGCCTCGATCCCGTAGATCTTGCCGTCCAGCTCCGCGCGATGCTTCGCGATGTCCTCGAAACGCTTCAGGCCCGCCTCGTAGGCGTAGTTCGGCACCGCGAGCGTCGCCTTCGCGCCGGACAGGTTCGGCGGTTCGATCAGGTCGATCGACTTCGCGTCGAGAAACAGTTGCAGCTGCGCCTGCTGCACCGGCCACCAGTAGCCGAGCGACACGTCGATCTGCTTGTTCTTCAGTCCCGCGAACGAGATCGGCACCGAGGCGATCGTGGTGGTCGGCTTGTAGCCGAGCCCGTCGAGCAGCAGCGACGCGAGCGCGGTCGTCGACGTGATGTCGGTCCAGCCGATGTCGGCGAAGCGCACCGTGCGGCAGGTGTCCGGGTCCTGCGCCCGGGCCGCGCCGGGCATGACGCAGGTGGCGAGCAATGCGCCGAGCAGCGCGGTGGGGATCGGCTTCATGGTGACTCCCGTTCGTCGGATTGAGCGGGCGCGGCCGGGATGGCCCGCGCGACGGACTCCAAAGTAACGGGCCAGATTAGTCCGGAAGCGACCAGCGGCGACTTTTTCTTGACTGGAGGCGACGCCCGGGGGAAACCACTAGGCGGAGGGCGCGGGCGCGGGGCGGCAAGCGAGACGGCACGAAGGCGCGAGATGGCGCGGGATCGAACGCGGGGCATCGGCGGCGGGGCGAGGGGCGTCGCGACACAGCGCCGACGCGCGCAACGACAATGCGGAACGCCGGTATGCGGTCAATGAACGACGCGCTTCCCGTGAGCGAGATGCGCCGACAGTCACGACACGCCGCTTCGTTGGCGTCGGGCCGCCTGCCTGATATCGCAATCGCTTCTCAGCTTTTTTCGGATCGGGATGTTGCGCGTCGACCACCGAAAGCAGCTTGAGGCGGTCGCCATCCGGCGAACCCGGCGCTGCGGTGAAGATCGTGAGCCGTTCCGTCAGGTCGGCGGACGTCAGCATCACGCAGTCGAGCGTCAAGATGCCGACGAGCGGATGGACATAGCGCTTGAGGCGCCGATCCGCGACCTCGTGCAGCTTCCACAGCGCAGCGAATTCGTCGGCCTCGGAATCGTCGGCGCTGCGACCGTGGACAGCCCGCAGCGATGCGACGTAGCGCCGGGAGTGGGCCTCGTGGTCATCGGGGTGGTAAATCCGGCGCTGGTCGGGATCGGTGAACCATCGGTAGATGATCGAGCGATTCAGGCCGGTGTAGCGGGTCTGCTCGCCGACAAGCGCGATGGCCATGCGTTCTGATGCAGCGTCGCGCCCAGATCGGTCACGATCCGGGCTGGGGTGTCGAGGTGGCTCGGCACCCGCAGGAGCGCCGCACTGGGATAGTCGGTTCGGTGGATGCGAGGCGGCGCGGCGTAACCGTTTCATCAAACCACTCGCGGATGCGAAGCTCAGGAGGCTGCAAGCACTTGTGCTGCGTCGTCGGCAACTCGTCTCTGCCCTGGTTGCTGAGCGGCAACATTTGCGCCAAACCCATGTCAGCGTTAGCTCAAGCGTCGAGCACTCCATCGAGTTCATCAAGATCCAAATTGGTCGGATCGAGTGCGAACTCAAAGATCACGTCCAGCGGCATCACATAGGCTTTTCAGCTCTCCTTGGAAGCGTCAACGGCATTGGAACAGCCACAATTGCTACCCTTGCTGCGGAACCGCCTGAACTGGGATCGCTCTGCAGGCGGCGGATCGCGGTCCCGGTGGGGGTTGCCCCATTCAATCGCGACTCCGGACAGATCCGTGGGCGTCGAACTATCTCCGGAGGGCGATCCGATGTTCGATGCACGCTTTGCACGCTTTACATGGCAACGCCTGCCGCGGTACGCCATAACCCTGTTCTTGTTTCGTTTTGCTCCCGCTTGGTGATGACGGGAACGCCAAAGAAGGTGGCGCTCGTTGCCGCAATGCGAAAATTACTCACCATTCTCATTGCAATCGTGAAGTCCGGCCGCCCTTGGAACGCAGCGTCGCGCTCGCCTGCTTGACATCGAAGACGGTTGCTCTTGACGCTTCACAGCCAGCGCTTCTGTGAACGCGGTTAGCATCAATTCTGGACGCCTACACCCGCTCGCGACGACGACGACGACGACGGCGCGCGTCGTCGTCGTCGTCGTCGGATCGATCCGCGATCGTGGTGCGATGAACGCGGAAATCCGGCAAGGCGTCAAGGCACGATGTAAACCCCGTTCATGGTCGCGTACGTCCCCGACAACTTCGTCACCGTGAGCGTGTGCGATCCGCGCGACAACACCGGAGACGTGTAGACCGCGACGTTCGAATGCCGTTGCTTGTCCGCCGGCGTCGTATCGACGGTTTGCTGTGGCCCGCCGTCGATCCTGATGCCCAGCTTGCCCTGATCGGTGTTCTGTTCGCCGAAGACCTGGATCGCCGTGCCGGTGAAATCGACCGTCATCGTATCGTTGTCGTTCGTCGTGTAATGAAGGTCGTGCAGGTAGTCGAAGTAGACGGACCGGTTGTGGGCATGTTGCCACGAGCCGGTGTATTTCAGTTGCGACGCGTTATCGCCGATCCGGCCCGTCACGCTGCTTTCGGAGAGATTCGCCGGATCGTTGCCGCGCCCCGCGCTGCTCATCACCGTTGCCGGCACGGCCGACAACGACGTGATGGTGATGTTTCCGCTGCTATGCGTGTCGATCGGAAGAGGCGGGCACGTGGCATAGTCGCCGCCTGGCGCGTCGGCGTAATTGCCGGTGTACCAGATGTGTCCGGTTGGTTCGCATCCGCCCTGGACCGAGCCGTACGGCCCGGTGGAATTGAACGACACATTGCCGGACCAGTTGATCCATTCCGAGCCGGCGTCATCGTAGTAGGTCCGCATGACATTGTTGCTGTTGTAGGACACATTGCCGGTTACCTGGATGCCGTGGGCCAGCGTCGCGACGGGATCGAGGGTCGTGCCGTCCGCCTTGTACTGATACTGCGCCTGATGGCCTTCGATATAGACTGCGCCACCGTCGGTCAGCCCCGTCATGTAATCGTGCAGCAGGTTGTTGCTGAGCGTGTTGCTGTCGTTGATGTTCGTCGATTGGGACGGATGGTTGGAATTGTCGACATGCCCTTGGATAACGCCGGCCGTGATCGCCGTGTAGGGTACGTCGTGAATTTCGTTGCGGGTGACGGACGTCTTCTGGCCGAACAACAGGGTGATCGCGCTGGCCGATGGGTAATCCGTGCCGATGTTGTGAATCAGGTTGCCCGAGATCGTGTTGTTTTTCATGATCTCGTTGGCGCCGATCGCATCGTTCTTCACGAGCGTGGGGTCCGGGTTGCAGTTCTGCTTGATCGCGGCGGCGGTGGCTGCCTTGCCGTCGGTCGGCGTGGGATCGGACGTGCAGCCCAACAGGATGGCGGTCGAGGCGATCGACGCAAACTCGTTGTTCTGGATCAGATTGCCGGACGATCCGTACATGAATGCCAGGCCAGCGCCGCCCAGCGCGGTGAAACGATTTCCCTTGAGCGTAACGTTGTTCGCCGCGCTGAAGCTGACGTTGGCGAGCGGTTGAGACAACGCGCCCCACGGACATGAACCGGTGGGCGACGAGAAATTGCACATGCCTTGATTGCCGGTTGCCGTCGTCATGCGCAGATTGCTCTGCACGTCGGCAAAACCGGGCGCGGCGGACGGGGCGTTCCAGGTCGCATAGGAAAACTGCAGCCCGGAGAACGTCACGTCGTGCAGCGGTTGAGCGAGGGAACCCGCGCCTTGGAGCAGCGTTTCCAGCCGGGGCAGCTCGATATCGAGCGCCGTCACCGATTGACCGGGAATTGGTTGATAGTAAAGTGCGCCGGCCGCCGTATCGAGGAACCACTGTCCCGGCTGGATCAGGACACGCGCATTCTGGATCGACGAGGGTATCGTGCTCGTCGACATCGACGGCAGTCCGCCGCTGGCGTTCGAATAGGTGGCGCGCTGCGTCACGTTGGTCCAGCAGGGTTGCGCCATCGTGATCGCGCCGTTCGAATAGCTGGCTACCCGGCATCGCGATTCGGTCCAATTGCCGTTGCCCTGCGTGTAGACGAACTCGACATTGGCGACTTGCGTCGCGGTGAGCTGAGCGAACCAGGTCTTCGCGGTCTTGTCGCTCGTGATGTCATAGCCGGTTTTCGAACCCACCCATCCTCCGCTGAAGCCGAGTTGGTTGGGGGTTTGCTGCGCCACCAGCGCGGCTGCGCCATTGACGTACAACTGGCGCGAGTTGCCGCCCGACGGCACCGCGGCGACCCAGACGCTGCTCGCGCCGGATGGCTGCCATCCAGTGATCTGCGTCGCGCCGGAAATGATCGGATGCCCGCCGGGCGCGGCCGCCCAAACCACCGGATGGCCGGGCACACCGGAGTCCGCCGCGCCGAATCGCCAGGTCTGCGACAAGCGGTACGTGCCGTCGGCGAGTAGAACCGTCACGTTGGTGTTGCCGGCCGCTCGTTGCGACTGGACGGCCGATTGGGCGGCGGTCAGACTGCACGGCGCGCCTTGCGAGCAATCGCCCGATCCGGTCGGGCTGGCGTACAAGGTGATGCTCGAACCAGCCGCTGGATTCGCCGCGGCCGCGTTCGGCGAAATGGCTGACGCCGTGGCGCCAGGGCTACCGCTGCCGTCATCGCCGCCGCAACCGCTCAATGCCGCTATCGCGCACACGGCGGTGACGACGAGCCAGTGATGGATTGTGCTCGAATCGCTCACATTTCTCATATCTTTAGGAATATTTAATAGTTTCATGGTGTTTCACCATTGTCGCTTTATTTTCTAGAACCGGTAGGCAGGGCGGAGAGACGGCGAGGACGAACCCAATGTGGCAAACGGCAGGTCAGGCGGAAGGAAATGCTCGTTTTCCCAAATCCTGGCGACCTGGGTTCGCTGCAAACGCCCGGTGGATTCGGTGGCGCGGTCCTGCCAGATGCGCTCGTCGCGCCGGAAGCGCAGGAAATGCAGCCACGACGCGAACACCCGCTGATAACTCGTCAGACCGCCGTCCGCGCACAAGCGGCGGGCCGTGTGCACGCAACCGTTGAACCGGCGATAGGACTTGTCGACCTACTGCAGCCACGCGCTGACTGGCTGCGCGATCAGTTTCTTCAGTTCGACGTCGCCCGCGCCCGACACCCCATCGAGGGTCCAGCTGAAATCACGACCGAGTTTCGGGACCGACAACAACGAACGTGCTCGCCGGCAGCGGCGTGTCCAGCCGTAACAGCCGGTCTTGCTGGAGCAGCCCGGTTCGGATTCTTTCGCTAAGTTGATACCCGCCCATATGAAGGTACCCATTGGTTTTCTTACGTAAACCTAACGGGCCACGAATTCAAGTCGCTCACAATATACGTAATTTCTTGATCAGTAGTTTGTGCATTTATAAATTGTTCACATCTTGGCGCGGGTGTTTCGAACGTCTATCGCGTCGCGAGAGGTTCGATATGACCTATGGAGTTGACCTGAGGCGGAATTTTGTGACCAATCAGGCAGTGAGTCTCGCATAGATAGTATCGGAATCCAGCCAGGCTCGACGGACCGCGGCGGGAGGTTGATAGCGATGTGCGCCATGGGGCCGGCGCTCGTTATAGAACTGCCGCCAGCGTTCGATGAGCACCTTGGCCTCGGCGCGGCTGCGGAACCATTCCCGGTTCAGCAATTCGTCGCGAAGCTTGCCGTTGAAGCTCTCGACGAGCCCGTTTTGCCACGGACTGCCGGGCGCGATGAAAGCCGGGCCGATTGCAACATCTCGCAGCCAGCGCATGACCTTGGCAGCAGTCGTCGTCCGACCGTATGAACGTGGGCTTGCCGTACAGCCGCATGAGTCGCGACAGCGTCAGGATCACATCCTGCGACCGGAGGCGCGCGCCGACCTCGATCGCCAGACACTCGCGGGTGTATTCATCGATCACGCCAAGCATCTTCAACGCCCGCCCGTCTACCAGTTGGTCATGCACGAAGTCGCAGCTCCAGACCGAATTGGGCTGCGTGGCGCCTGGCAGGCGTATGTCGTTGCCACGACGACGTCGGCGAGGACGGCCTCGCGCAAGATCCGGATGACCTGCTCGTCGGTAAATCGCTTCTTCATTGAGTTCTCCTTGCCTCTAGGATAAAAGAGAACTCGCTTGCCAAGCGGCTACAAGAAACGTCCCAGGTCGGCAATGCGAAAATTGCTCGCCATTCTCATTGCAACCGTGAAGTCCGGCCGCCCTTGGAACGCAGAATCGCACTCGCCTGCTTGACATCGAAGACGGTTGCTCTTGACGCTTCACAGCTGACACATGGCGCCGGTTCGGCGCAGCGAACGCGCAGCACCGCGCCCGCCACGCCGACGACGCGCCGCTTATCGAACGACCGTGAAGCGACCGCGCTCATCCTTGACGCAGCCGCCGGGAATCGGCGCGCAACCGATCGCGGTCACCGGATAGGTGCCGAGCCATGAGCCCTTGACGGTGAACACCGGCTGGAAATTGTAGACCCCGCCATTCGTGGTGCCCCTGAAATTGACGAAGCCGAAGTTCGGCGCCTGCAACGACAGCGAAATCTCCCCCGCGCGCACCGACGACACCCAGAAGTGAACCGGGAGCTGGGTCGGCTGTAACAATTTGCCCTGCACCGCGGGCACGATGATGGTGATGCCCTCGTCATTCGCCTTGGGTGCCGCGGCGAGCGCCGTCGCGCGCATTCCCGCCGCCGCGAACATGCGCTGCGCCGGCTGCGGATTCGCGCTCTTGCAGAGCGCGAAATCCAGAATCCGCTCGTCGAACGTGACGTCCGCCTCCTCGGTCGCATCGACCGCGCCAAGCGCCGCGCATTGCTGCTGCCGGTGCCGCGCCGCCTCCGCCGACTGCTCGCCGCGCACCAGCGTCACGCTGCCGGGCGCGACCTGCTTCAGCACCTGTTCGACGACGACCGTCTTGCGCGCATCGGCGGGATCCGCCGCGCGGATCGACCGGTAGATCTTGGTCACGCCGGCGGCATTGCCGACCGCCTGATAGCTGACCACGCCCTCTTGAGCCGGGTCGCCGGCGGGCGGGCTGTCCGCTTGCTGCGCGTGAGCGGAGAACGTGGTGAAGGCCGCGGTCAGCGCGACAACCCAAGCATTGCGTTGCATATTTCAATCCCGATGTAAGGAAAGTAAAACGCGCACGCCCAGGGTGCGTGCGCGGACGACATCGCCAGGCAACACCCGGCTGGCGCGCCGGGGCGATGCCCCGGCGAGATACGGAAACAGGCTCACCGAACCACGTTGATCCGGCCGCGCGAATCGTCGACGCAACCGATGCCGGGTGCGCACGCGCGCGCGTTGATCGGGAACATGCCGAGCTTGGAGGCGCGCACGGTCAGAGCCGTCTGGAAATTGTTGACGCCGCCGTAGGTGTAGAACCGGAGGTTGCCGACGCCGAAGGGCTCGGAGGAAACCGACAGCGTCACGGTCCCGATCTGCACCGTCGACACCCACAAGTGCATCGGCAGTTGCGTCGGCTGCTGGAGCCGGGCCAGGATCCCCGGCACGATGATGGTGATGCCCTGGTCCGCCAGCGCGGTTGCCGCACGTGCTGCGCCGGCCTGCTGCTGGGGATTCGCGCTCTTGCAGAGCGTGGCGTCCAGGATCCGTTCGTCGAACGTGACGTCCGACTCCTCGGTGGCATCGACCGCGCCGAGCGCCGCGCATTGCTGCTGGCGGTGCCGCACCGCGTCGACCGGCTGCTCGCCGCGCACGAACGCCAGGCTGCCCGGCCCGGCCTGCTTCAGCACCTGCTCGACGAGCACCGACCGGCGCGCATCGGCGGGATCCGCCGCGCGGATCGAGCGATAGATCCTGGTCGTGCCGGCGGCGTCGCTGATCGTCTGGGAGCTGACGATCTCGCCCTGCGCGACGGCGGAAGGCGATACCGCCCCGGACTGCTGCGCGTGGGCGGACAGCGCGGTGAACGCCGCGCCCAATGCGATAAGCCAAGTCTTACGTTGCATGTTTCATTCCTTTGACATGGGAAATAAACGCACACGCCGAAATGCGTGCGCGACCAACAGCACTGCTTGAAGCGCCGATGCCCGGCAAGCCCCGTCCCTCCGCCGGCAATGCGGTCATGCCCAATGCCCATCTTCACGAATTCGCCTCATCGAAAACCAATGGGCGAGCAATATCCGCGCGGCGATTTGCCGTGCCTTAATGAATGAGGGGATTTATAGAATTTCAGAAAAACAGCAATCACGCCAATTGGGCAGGATGCACTCAATTGGATTTTCCCGGCGCGTTCTTTTTACGGAAGCCAGTCTAATCAGATTAAAAAGCGCTGACAAGATCTTGAATCGACGTTTTCGAAAAAATAGTTTCTTTACAGAAATAGCCTGATCCGATCTCCATTTGATAATCGACGAAAATCACCGGGTCGATTCGAACTCATCGATCCGCGCGGCAGTCGCGCCGCCGGAAAGGAAAATGCGCGACGCGCGTTCGGCAACGCCGCGCCAGCCTTACCCCGCCGACGTCTCAAGCCCCGCGACGCCCGCTGGAGCCGGTCGCATAGAGCACATGAATCAGCAGTCCCGCGCATAAACCCCAAAACGCGCCGCCGATGCCGTAGAGGCTGAAACCGGAAGCCGTGACGAGAAAAGTGGCGAGCGCCGGCAAACGGTGCGTCTCGTCCCGCATCGCGCCGAACATCGACGAACTGAACGCGCCCGTGAGCGCAAGACCGGCCGCCGCCTCGATCAGGATCGGCGAGGACGAGGAACTGACCAGCGTGATCACGATCGACGCGACGGGCGGCAGGATCACCGCGTACACGAGCCCCGCCACCACCGCCGCCGGATAGCGCCGTTCCGGCCGGGCGTGGGCGTCCGGCCCGGCGCACAGCGCGGCCGTGACCGCGGCCAGGTTGATCGCGGGCGCGCCGAGCAGCGCCGAGAGCGCCGACGCCGCCCCGGTCGCGAGGAACGAGGGGCGCGCCGGCGCCTGATAGCCATAGGTCGAGAGCACCGCGAAGCCCGGGATGTTCTGCGAGGCCATCGTGACGATGAAGAGCGGCAGCGCGATCGACACGAGCGCGTGCCAGTCGAAGCTCGGCGACACCCATTCCAGCGCCGGCAGCGCGAAGGCCTGCGCCGGCCCCTGGCCGGCGAAGCTCATGGCGGCGACCGCCACGCCCAGCGCGGCAGGCGCGGCCCACAGGCGATGGAAGCGCCCCACCACCAGCCAGGTCAGGATCACGAGCGCGGCGAACGTCGGCGTTTCCCGCAGCGCCTCGAACGGCGCGAGGCACAGCTTGAACAGGATGCCCGCCAGCATCGCATTGGCGATCGGCGGGGGAATCCGCGTGATCAGCCTGCCGAACGGCGCCCATACGCCGGCCAGCATGATCAGCAGGCCGGTGACGATGAAGGCGCCCACCGCCGCAGAGTAGCCGCCGGCGGGCACCGGCAGCGTCGACAGCAGGGCCATGCCCGGCAGGGTCCAGGCGATCGAGATCGGGATGCGGCTGACGAGACTCAGCCCGATCGCCGTCAACCCCATCGTGACGCCCAGGATCGCGAGGCCGGAGGCGGCCTGCGCGTGCGAGGCGCCGACCGCGAGCATCCCGTTGATCACCACGGCCACCGAGCTGGTATAGCCCACGACCGCCGCGAAGATCCCCATCGCGATCGATTGGCCGCTGAGGTCGGCGAAAAACGCGCGCATGCCGCTCATTCCGTGCGCGAAGCGGTTTGCGAAGTGGTTTGCGAGGCCGTCGGCGAGGCGTTCTCCCAAGGCGCGGCGAACGGAATGCGAACCGACGCCGGCACCGCGAGACGCGCCGTATTCAGCTCGCGGCCGATCACGGCGAGGTAGCCGTCGAGCGCCACCAGCTCGACGATGCCGTCCTCCCCGAAACGGGCCCGCGCACGCGCGTAGACCTTATCGCTCACCTCGTTGCGGCGATGCAGTTCGTCCAGCACGTCGTACACCACGGCCTCGTCGTCGTCCAACTGCGCGGGACGCTCCTGTTTCGCGAGCGCCGCGACCTGCGCGGGCGTGACCCCGTGCTGAAGCGCGATCGGCTGGTGGATGTACCAGATGTAGGGCGCGGCGACGTAGCGGCCGGTCATCAGCATCGCGAATTCGCGCAGGTGCTGCGGCAGGATGGATTTGAAGCGCAGGTATTCGCCGAGCAGCTGCAGCCGCGTCAGCACCTCCGGGCTGCGCTGCAACACCGCGAACGGCCCGAAGATGCAGCCGCGCGGGCCCGATGCGATCTTGAGCGCCGCCTCGTGCTGGGCCGGCGTCATTTCGGCCTCCGTGAGCTTGCCCATCCGCTGGAACGCCAGGTCCGCCGCGGTGGGCTCGACGTTGGGCGCGCACTGCGTCGGCCAGTCGACGGGATTGTCGATGACCGCGGTTTCGGACCACGCCGGCGGGGCAATCAGGAACAGGGAAAACGCGGTTGCGACGGAGGCTGACAGCAGCTTGGACATGGAGAGGTTCCTATAAGTCTCGACATGGGATGACGTCAACTGGATTCGGGGTGAGATTCGGCCGGGGCCCCGCTCCCCCGCCCCGACGCGGCGCGCCGCTCCGGAGGCATGCCGGATGCGCGCCCGGCGGTCAGCGTGAAGCGGATGCGCCCTCACTGCCGGTCCGGATGCGCGTGCGCAAACGCCGGCTCGGCCAGGCAGGCCTCGTTGATGCGGATGATAGTCGGCCACGCGTCCAATTCAAGTCCCACGCGACGCGCGAAATAAACCTGCGGCACGAGCGCGATGTCCGCGAGCGTGGGCTGGTCGCCGTGGCTGAAGCGGCCGGTTCCGCGCTCGGCGCTCAACAGCGCGTCGAGCGCATCGAAGCTGCGGCGCAGCCAGTGGTGCTGCCATGCGCGCACCCCGGCGTCCTGGAAGCCGTGCGCCTTCAGATAGGCGCTCACGCGCATCGACGTGATGGGATGGGTGTCCGCCGCGACGATCTGGAACAGCGCCCGCACCCGCGCGCGCTCCGCCGCCGAGGCGGGCAGCAGCGGCGGCAGCGGATGCCGCTCGTCGAGATACGCGATGATGGCGAGCGACTGGTTCAGCACGACGCCGTCGACTTCCAGCGCGGGCACCAACCCCTGCGGGTTCAGGGCCAGGTAGGCCGGCTCGCGCTGCGCGCCGCGCTCGAGGTCCCGCGCGACGCTCTCGTAGGCGACGCCCTTCAGGTTCAGCGCGATCCGCACCCGGAACGTGGCGGACGAACGGTAAAAGCCGTGCAGCTTGATCAAGAGAGGTCTCCTTCGGGGTTGCGTCAGGCGTTCGGCGGCGGCGAGCGTTACCGGCCGGACAGCGCCTCGTCCGGCGCCGCCGCCGCGTCGGAATGCTCGTGCGCCCCGCCGGCGTGACGCGCCTCGATCGAGCCGATCAGATCGAGCACGCAGCGCTCGGCATCCTGCGTCTGGCGGGAGCGAATCAGCGGGCGCGGCAACGCATGCGTGTAGAAATGCGCCCCCTCGACCGGGAAGCCGATCGCCCACATGTTCGCGCGCGCGCGCCCGGCGGCGTCGATCGGATGCAGGCCGGCGTCGATGTCGATGCCGCCCGGGTGATAGTCGCCGTTGCGATACGGGCGGACCAGGCCCCGCGCCAGCAGGCTGGCCGACAGCGGCGATGCGTCGGTCAGCGGCGAGTACGCGTCGAGCCGCGCCACCACCAGCACGTCGGCATGGCAGCGCGCCGTGCCGCCCGGGTA
Source organism: Burkholderia sp. GW821-FHT14F03 (assembly GCF_058803765.1). Taxonomy (NCBI): domain Bacteria; kingdom Pseudomonadati; phylum Pseudomonadota; class Betaproteobacteria; order Burkholderiales; family Burkholderiaceae; genus Burkholderia; species Burkholderia sp. GW821-FHT14F03. The sequence continues at coordinate 160,906 of NZ_JBXAPG010000006.1, read as the reverse complement.
GTCCGCCTCGATCCGGAAGCGCGCCTGGGCGTCGTCCGCGATCACGCGCGCGCCCGGCCCGCCAGCGATGTCGATGAGCCCCGCGCGGCGCAGCGCGAGATATTCGAGGTTGCGACGCCGCGGCGGGCCGAACGACACGCGATTGGTGGTCGCGTTGAAGTCCTCCATGAAGCGGCGATGCGACGCCGGCGTCAGGCCGCCGTATTCGACCGCCGTGCGGAGCGCCTCCCGGGTGTCGCGCAGGACATCCGTGGCGGCCTTCACCGGGCTCGACACATTGCCCTTGAACGCCTCGTGCAGATCGTCGCGGAACAGTCCGTCGAAAAACGGCCGGAACGCCTCGAACGATTCGAAGCGCCACCCCTTGAGCGGCCACAGGATCGCCTCGATCGCGGTCAGTTCCTCCGCCGTGGGCGCGAAGCCTTCGGGGTCGATCTCCCGGCCCTCCAGCGCGGTGCGATACGCGTAGGCCATTTCGCACACCGCGAGCGGCAGCACGTCGCGCTCGAAATCGATCCGCGGATCGCCCGTGGCCGCGAGCACCGCGCGCCGTTTCGCCGCGACCGCCTGCGGCGTGAAGAAGCGCGCGCGATGACGCCCGGCCAGTCCCTTCTGGTTGATGCCGCGCGCCGCGAACGGCAGGCAGTTGCGCGAGAAGAGACGGATGGCCGGCTCGTCGCCCGAGGCTTCGTAATGCAATTCGCCGTCGCGCTCGACATAGCGGCCGCCGCGCCCCAGGGTCAGCGCCGAGATGACGTCGTGCGCGGTCAGCCCGAGCCCCTGGACGGCGACGGTGGACGACGCGGAGATGCGCCCCAGCCCCTCCACCGGATAGGGCGAGGCGAAATACGCGAGCGCCTCGTTGCGGCCCGCGTGACGCGCGACGAAGGCCGCGAAGGCGCGGTCCTCGTCGGTCGGCTTGCGGCTGCCGTGGCCCGTCGTCAGGAACACATAGTCCACGCGCTGCGCGCCGAGGCCGTCGGCGATCACCTGGTAGCCGCCTGCGTCCTCGATCAGATCCGTCACGCGCGCGCGGCGATGGATCACCTCGATCCCGGCCGGCAGCCGCGCGACGACATGGCGGTACGCCCAGGCGAGATATTCGCCGAGCAGGCTGCGCGGCAGGTAGTCCGCCTCGGTGATCGGCAGCGCGTCGCCGTCCCCGGCCGCGAGCACGAAACGCTCGCCGGCGCGCCGGTAGCCGGCCTCGTGCGCCCACTCGACGAGCGAGCGGTCGCCCTCGCCCGCCGCGCTCTCGGGCGCGAACATCGTGACCTGGGACGCCACCGTATTGATCATGAGGTGGTCGGGCTGCAGGGCGCGGTGCGCCCCCTGCCCGGCTTCGCCGCAATCGAACGCGACGATTCTCAGGCGCGCGCCCGCCGGCAGCCGGCGCGCATGTTCCCGGAGCCGCTCCAGCACGGTGAGGCCGCGCGGTCCGAGGCCGACGATTGCGATATGGATGACCTGCATGTGCATGCTCCTTGGTCGGTGGCCCGATGCCACGTTCCGTCGATCCTGCTGTCTGGGGCGCCGCCGCGCGGCTCGTTCTAGCGCAGGGGCTCCGCGTGGAGCCGGACGATGTCCTCGTGTCCGTTCCAGGCCGGAAATCGCAGGCGCACGCCGGGATCGTGCCCGGGGATGATGTGGTCGGGACCGTCCGCGAGCGCCTCGATGCGCTGGTGGGCGTCGAGCATGCGGGCCACGTCCAGCACGATGGGAAAGGGCCGGCGCGCGCGGAGATTGTCCCAGTAGTGCGCGGCGTCGCTGGCCAGCACGAGGTGGCCGCGCGCCGTGAGCACGCGCACGACCTGCAGGCCGGCCGTATGGCCGCCCAGCAGATGCACGCCGACGCCCGGCGCGATCGGCCGGTCGCCGTCGACGAAGCGCACCTGCCCCGCGTACAGCTTCTCGATCGCGGCCGCGACGTCGCGCGCCTCGAACGGCTTTCTCAGCACGTCGTGGCACATGCAGCGGCCGGTGCAGTACGCCATCTCCGCCTCCTGCAGATGGAAGCGGGCCCGCGGAAACCCGCCGATATTGCCGGCGTGGTCGTAATGCATGTGCGTGATGATGACGTCCGACACCGACGCGGGATCGATGTCCAGCTCGCGCAGCAAGGCCAGCGGCGAATGCAGGTAGGTGCGGCGGCGCCGCGCCGCCATGTCCGGCGTGAACCCCGTATCGACCACGATGGTCCGCTGCGCGTTGCGGAGCACCCAGATGTAGAAGTCGAAGCCCACCGATGCATCGCCGTGCGGGTCCTCGCCCAGGTAGTTCTCGCCGCTGCGGCGGCCGTCGTGGCGCGCGTAGCGCAGCGCGTAGACCTCGTAGGGTTCGGGGGAAGAATCGGGGCGGTTCGTCAATTCGTCGTCTCCAGTGTCTCGTGCCGGTTCCGGCCGTCGTCGCGCGCGATGCGGACGATCGATTCAGGCTCGCGCGCGCCGTCGGCCGCCTTCTGGAAGAAGAACTGGCGCTCGCCGAACGCGGGCGTCAGCTGATCGAGCCACGATGCCTGCGCATCGAACTTCGCGTAGAACGGACGCCGCACCCAGTCGGGGTTGCGCGCCTGCAGGAACTGCAGCGCGAAGACCTGCTCGCCGCCCAGCTCGACGATCCCGTCGATCATGACCTTGCCCGGAAACGCGCTCATGGACGGACCGCGCACGGTGCGGGCGAGACCGGAGACGGACTGGTACGCCGCCTGGAAGATCTCGTAGGCGCGCGCGAGCGGCAGCTTGAAGTAATCGCTCGGGCCGGTGTCGCGCTCGACGAACATGTAGTACGGAATCGCGCCGAGGCGCACGCCCGTGGTCCACAGGTCCGCCCACGCGGCGGGATCCTCGTTAATGTGCCGGATCACCGGCGCCTGGATCCGCAACGTCGCGCCCGTCGCGATGATGCGGCGGATCGCCTGCTGGGCGATCGGATGCTGTATTTCGCGCGGGTGGTTGTAGTGGCCCATCAGGGCGAGATTGCGGCCGGACCGCACCACGTTCTCGAATACCCTGAGCAGATCGTCGGCGTCGCGATCGCTGACGAAGCGCTGCGGCCAGTAGGCGACCGACTTGGTGCCGATGCGGATGTTCTGGACGTGCGCCAGCTCGGGCGCCAGCAGCGGTTCGAGATATTCGCCGAGCGAGCGCGCGTTCATCACGAGCGGATCGCCGCCCGTGATCAGGATGTCGGTGACCTCGGGCCGCGTCTTCAGGTAGGCAACCAGATCGTCCGAGGCGCGCGCGTCGAACTTCAGCTCGTCCATGCCGACGAACTGCGGCCAGCGGAAACAGAACGTGCAATAGGCATGGCACGACTGGCCCGCGCTCGGAAAGAACAGCACCGTCTCCTTGTACTTGTGCTGCAGGCCCGGCAGCGGCCGCCCGTCGAGGTAGGGCACGTTGTGGGTCATCTGCCCGGCCGGATGCGGATTCATGCTCATGCGGATCGCGTGCACGACGGGCTCGAGCTCGCGGTCCGACGCGCCGCGGGCGATCAGATCGCGCAACGGGACATACTGGGCGTCGGGCAGCATGTCACGGTGCGGAAACACGAGGCGGTAGATCGGATCGTCCGGCACCTTGTCCCAGTCGATCAGCTCGCTCAGCACGTAGGGATTCACGCGAAACGGCAGGACGTGCGAGACCGTATCGACCGCCTCCTGCAAATCCGCCGACAGCTTCGCCCATTGTGGAGCCTGTCGGATCGTCTGCCTCGTATACGGCTTGAATTTCCACACCGGACTGTCTTGCATGGCGCATGCCTCTCAGGTATCTGTGAGAACGGATTTCGACTTCGATCGTCCGCGCCGCGTCCATGCGGCGCTCTCGCGGCCATGCCTCGCCCGCGATGCAATGCGGCGTTGCGGTGGAACCGGTCGAGTCGACGGGTCGTTGTTGTTCATCCCGCTTGAATGGGTGATGCCCTGTAGCGTCGCGGCCGCGTCTGGCCGACCGCGTCTAGCCGACCGCGTCTGGCCGGCCGCGTCAGACAAACCATGCCGAACTCGCGCCCGTTGCCTTCCTTTCGTCCGGCGAGGCAGACGCGCACGACACGCCCCCGTACCCTGCGCGATCGATCCGCGACATCGACGCGGCCCGGTTCATCGGCGTCGCGCGATCTCCCGCCGTCCGCCCCCCGGACGGCGAGGAACGGCGGGAGACCGTCGCGCCCGCCGCTTCAGCGCGCCCCGGCCTTGGTGCCCACGGCGATCAAGGTCGCGCGCGGAATCTCCGCCACGTAGTGATCGCGCTCGCGCGAGACCGAGATCGGTCCCAGCGTCTTTTCGATGAGCGGCTCGAGCGCCGCCTCGACGCCCGCGTCCGAGCTGGCCACCTTGATGAGGTCGTACATGCCGTACACGTGCCGGATCGCGTTGCGTCTCGCCTCCTCGGGCGTCGCGCCGCGCAGGACGAACGGGTCGGCCATCTCGAACAGCCGGATGTCGCGGAAGCCCGCGCGCGTCAGCAGCTCCAGCAGGCCCGGGCGCGTGAAGTGCGCGTTCGGATGCCCGGTGCGCGAATACGGATGCACGACTTCGTCGAAGAAGTTCGCGACGCGATCGCCGATCTCGAAGGTGTGCAGCACGAGCCGGTGGCCGGGCTTGACGGTGCGATGCGCTTCCGACACCGCGAGCTGCCGCGTCTCCAGGTCGAGGAGCTGGCTGCCGTAGGCGATCAGCACGCCGTCGAGCGCGTCGTCGCGGAACAGGCTCCGGCCCGCCGACTGACGGATATACGGCAGATGCTTCGCGCGGCAGGCGCTGATCATCAGATTGGAGAGATCGGCCGTCACGATGGTCGGCGCATGCACGCCCAGCGTCGTGAAGAAGCGCGCGACCGTGCCGCCGCCGCCGAGCACGTCGAGAATCCGGAAATCGGCACCGGGAATGGCGTTGTAGTCCGGCGAGAAGCACTTGATCAGGCTGATCATGCCGACGCTGCGATTGTCGTAGTTCTGCTGCGCGAGATTCGTCTTGTTGTAGGCGGCCCCGCGACCGCCGATCTCGTTGCCTTCGAACTCCCAGGACAGGCGATTCATTTCATCGAGGTAACGGGCGATCGCGTCGTCGTCGATGCGCGCCGGATCGAGCAGCGTATAGAGATCGGGCCAGCGCTCGCGAAGGTCTTGCAGATAGTCTTTGAACGTCAGCGTGTCGATGTAGATGTTGTTCTCCGACCCGTTTTCAAGCTGCGCGGACATGCTCTCTCCTTCTCGTGTGGGGAAACGCAGGCCCGTTCGATCGAACCCGCCCTCGTTGAACGCCATTCATGCCGGTCGACTGCGCCGCTCCGCGCGCGACTTCCGTCGCGGGGACGATGCATCGCCCGCCGTCCGGCATGTCCGCGCATCGATGTCGCGCCGCCCTCGCGGCGCATCGAGTCGTCGAGCCGGATCCTTCGAGCATTCATCGTAGCGGACGGCACCGCGCGCGTGACGGCGCCGGAACAGTCCGCCTATAAAAAGCGCTAGGGGTAACGCACGCGCCCCGCGCCCGCGCGCTTCGCGGCGCGAGATACTTCACATGGCCCCGGATCGCGGCGGCATGCGGACCCGCGCGCGATGCGCGTCGACGCGCGGGATGCGTCGCATGCCGCGCCCCGGATGAGCCGGTCGACCGATCTTCGAAAGGATGCGATGGAATGACGACGAGTCTTGCGGCGGACGCGAACATCATGACGCTTCGCGCGTATCTGAACCGGGTGAGCCGTCCGGCCGACCAGCCCGCCTTCTGGTCGGCCGGCGCGCTTGCCGCCGCGCTCGCGGGCCTGCCGCCGGGCGAGCCGCAGGCGATCGTGTTGACGGCGAACACGCGCGGCAGCCAGGGCGAGATCGCGCCGGATCTCTCGCTCGTGCTGCAGGAAATCAGGCCGGGGCAGCAGTCGGCGCCGCATCGTCATTCGTTCTGGCATCTCTATATCGTCCAGGCCGGACGCGGCGCGGCCTGCATCGAAGGCGCGGGCGAGGCGCGCGCCATCGCGGCGGGCGACATCGTCTTCGTGCCGCCGTTTCACTCGCACGGCTTCGACAATCGCGAGGGCGCTGAATCGCTGATCCTGATCACCCTGCAAAACATGCCGCAGCTCGCCCAGCTGGGCTGCTTCATGCGCGAGGGCGAAGCCGGCTCGTGGTATCTCGTGCACACGCCCGGCGAGCCGGCGACGACGCGCTTCGAAGGACGCTTGAGTCCGGCCGCGACCGGCCCCGACGCGGCATGAAACCGTGACGGCGATGGCCGGCGGAACGCGCGTCGCATGCAGGCGGATGCAAGGTCCGGAGCCGCGCGCCGACGTCGGTGCGCCGCGCGTGCGCATGCCGGGCCGGCCGTGAGGTCTCGCCCCGGCGCACGCGGCGCGTCGCGCGGCCGCGCTCGTTCGATGCAGGCCGGCGGCGACAGCCACGGCGTCGGTTCGCTCCATCGCGTCGAAGGTCGCCGAAGCCTTGCCGCGCGCCGCCGACGCGGGCCGCGAGCGACGCGGCGCGCCGATTGCGCCCGGACCGCGACCGCGCGTCTGCGCGCCCACATCCTCTGAGCACCCGCCATGCCGGACACGCCATCGTCGACCGAACCCGCTTTCCATCGGCTGCTGCTCGCCGTCTTCCTGCCGTTCGCGCTCGGCCATTTCCTCTCGCTGTTCTTCCGCAACGTCAATGCCGTCCTGACGCCGTATCTCGTCGCCGAGATGCCGCTCGGCGCGGATCGCATCGGCCTGCTGTCGAGCGTCTACTTCCTCGCGCTCGGTCTCGCGCAACTGCCGGTGGGCCTGAGCCTCGATCGCTGGGGCCCGCGGCGCACGCAGATCGCTTTCCTGAGCGTTGCCGTGGCCGGCGCGCTTCTGTTCGCGGCGGCCCGCGATTTCGCCACGCTCTTCGCCGCGCGCGCGCTGTGCGGCATCGGCATGGCCGGCGCCTTCATGGCGGCCGTCAAGGCCATTTCCACGGCATTCGACGCGCGTCGGGTGCCGGTGCTCAACGGCGGCATGATCGCCGTGGGCGGCCTCGGCTCCATGGCGGCGACCGCCCCCGTCGAATGGGCCCTGCATGTCATGAGCTGGCACGTGCTCTTCGTGTGGATCGCCGGCGGCCTGGCGCTCGCCATCGCGACGACCCTGCTCCTCGCGCCGCCCGCCCTGGACGCCCCGACGCCCACCGCGCCTGCGGGCCCCGGCGCCCTGGCATCGTTCCTGGACGTATGGCGCGTGCCGGGCTTCCGTCGCACCCTCTCGCTCGTGCTGCTGCCGCACGCGGTCGCATTCGGCGTGCAGGGCGTATGGCTCGGACGCTGGGTCAGCGATGTCGCCCGCCTCGACCGCGCGACGACCGCCAACGTTCTGTTCGCAAGCATGGGCGGCATCGTGGCCGGCGCGCTGCTGGTCGGCGCGCTGGGCGGCTGGGCGGCGCGGCGCGGCTATCGGCTCATCGACGTCGCGGGCGTGGGCGTGGCGCTGTTCGTCGCGGTGCAGGCGGCGGCCGCGTACGGGTGCGTGCCGCTCGTGCCGATGCTGACGGTGGCCTTCACGCTCGTCGGCGCGATCGGCGGGCTCGAATTCTCGCTGGTCTCGCAAGCCGTGCCCCGGCATCTGACCGGGCGGGCCTCGACGCTGCTCAACCTGCTGATCTTTCTCGGCTCGTTCCTGGTTCAAACCGTATTCGGCCTGATTCTCGACTGCTGGACCCCGTCGTCCGACCTGCACTATCCCCCCGAAGCCTATTCGGCGGCGTTCGGCTTGCTGGCGCTGCTCCAGACGCCCGGGCTCGCGCACTGGTACTGGCGGCGCGACGCGTCGCGCTGGCTCGGCCGTCCGGCGGAATGACCGCCGCGCGTCGCGTACCTGAAACACGGATGGTCTATGATCTGGACGCGGTCGACATGCCTCGACCTGAAGCGGGAATCGTTACGCCGAGCCAGCCAGTTCACCCCCACATGAATGAGGTGCACCGTGGTCACTGAAATCGTTTTCTTCAAACTCAGGCCGGATATCGATCTGCCGACGCTGCTGGGACACTATGAAAAAGCGGCGATCAAGTGGTCGACCAACCCGGACCTGCTGCACAAGTGGTACTACTACGACGACGCCACGCACGAAGGCGGCGGCGTCTACGTCTGGCGCACGCGCGAAGCGGCGGCCCGCTGGCATGACGACGAATACAAGGCGATGGTCGAGAAGGTCTATGGCCATCCGCCCGTCATCCGCGTGCTCGACACGGTGCTCCATGTCGACGCGACGAAGCAGCAATACGAAATCATCGGCGCTCAGGCCTGACGCTCGAGCGGGCATTGCGCGACCGCGTATTCACCACGCGACCGGAACCTCGGCTGCCTGCGGTCCCACGATGAAGTCGGTTTGAAGGCGGCCGCCGCGCGCGGCCTTCGCCTTTCCGCGTCCCCTGATATCGCGCTCCGCGCGTCCTCGGTTCCAGGGCGCGCCCCTCTCCGCCACGATCCGTTACCTGTGTTCGGCAATGCTTCCGGCGCAACGCGCTTTATGCCGCATTGCGAACCCGACTCAATATTCAATTTGACTCGAATAATAGACGCGATCGATCCGGAAAGATAAACAATATCCGCAGCGCCACTCCATTCCGAATATCGTCGGCCTAATTCCGGGTATTTCGATCAGGACGAAACAATGACTCGAATCCACCTGCCCACCGCCAAACCTTACAATTTCAAAATGGCAATTCCCATTGACGCCTGAAGCCGCCTCTCCCGAAATCACCTGCCAGGCCTGGCGCGACGTGGAAAACAGCAGCCTCACATCAAATGCAATCCAGCCCCAACGGAATAAATCGATTCTGATTTTGAAAGCATATTGTCAATATCGAATCACACATACAAAAACATCGGAAATCATTGTTGCGCATCCCGAATGATCAAGGTATCTTTTTATCATGCGACACATTCGATGCGTTTGTCGAATTTGTTGCAACTGTTGAGTATTCGCTTAATTTCCAGAAAATCATTACGTCATGGCAGCGTCATCATAATTTCGGATGCTGCAATGATTCCAGCTGGAAGATCCAGGGTGTCGGGCGGAGCGTGAGCCTCCGCGCATGACCTTGCGCGAACGCGGGGATCGAAGCCGAGTCCACGCACCCGCGGCAAGGCGATTGCGGGGCATGACGGCGCGGAAGACCACGGTCAGGCGGCGGCGCGCGATTCCGGCATGCGGCGCGGTGCGCGGCCCATCGCGGAACGCCGCGCGCGAAGGCCCTGCGCCTCGGATCCCGGCCGTGGGTCATGACGTCGATGGCATCAGCTTCAAGACAGTACGCAGCAAAACGAGGCACATCGTGTTGCGCGACGCGGATGACGATCCGCGTCGAACGTTCCGGAAGCCACGGTTTCCCTGATTCTTCATCCGCCGGTTTCAAGCCACGGCCGCACGACCACGGGCCGGGCGCGGCAACGCGCGCGGCCGCCGAAGTCATGGAAAACCAATCAACCGACGACATTCGCTGACTCGCCTTGACCATGAAGATTCATTAAGGATGTCAAATGAATATTAATCTTTCGACATGGTGGAACGAAGTATTCACCGGCTTCAGCCATGCCCTGACCGATGCCGAGATTTTGCAGAATATGGAGCACTGCGCGCGGCGGCTCGGATTCGAGCGCGTGGCATTCGGCACCAAGGGCACCGCGTCTCCCAAGGACGACGGGGTGAGCATCATTTCGAACTACCCGGACGCCTGGCTCGCGCGCTACCTGGAACGCGACTACGTGGCGATCGACCCGACCGTCCGCCTCGGCATGCGCACGCGCAGCCCGGTCGTGTGGCATGACGCGCTGTTCGTGAAATCGCAGCAGCTGTGGTCGGAGGCGCAGGATTTCGGCCTGCGCGCCGGCCTGGGCCAGTCGTCCTGGGCGCGCGGCGGCATCTTCACGCTGCTGTCGCTGGCCCGGGACCGGGAGCCGGTCAGCGTCGACGAGGTCCACGCGCTGCAGCCTTATCTGTTCATCCTGGCCGAGTGCGTGACATCGAAGATCCAGAATTCGATCGACGGTGAAAACGCGCGGCGATACCTGCAGCGGCTCTCGCCCCGCGAGATCGAAATGCTCAAATGGAGCGCGGACGGCAAGACGGCCACGGAGATTTCAACGCAGTTGGGCATCGCGAGCGCGACCGTCTATTTTCATTTGCAGAATGCGAAGCGCAAGCTGGGCGTCACGACGAAGATTCAGGCCGCGGACCATGCGAGGCGCCTGGGTGTGCTCGATTGAAGCCGCGCTCGCGATCGCGAGCTCCGGCATCGCGCCGTACACCGATGCCGTGTCCGCCGACGCCGCGCGCGTCGACACCGCATCCGTGACGGCGGGCTTCGATTCGCGCGCGTGCGACGCACGCCGCATGACAGAATGTCGGATCGAGCAGGCGCGGCGGGTCCAAAGTCATGGGCCGGATGGGTCAGCAGGCAACCGATGCCGGCTTTTTCACGGCTGGGGGCGACGCGCCCCGCACACGTTCGGCGGCGCTCCGTCCGCTTGAAAGCGAGCGACAAATCCTCGCCGGCAGCCCCGGCGGCACTCGGATGACGATGCGACGCATGAAGGCGGCGGCATGAAGCGGCCACGCGTTCTCGGCAACGAATACAAGACGCCTGGTTGAACGGATTTCCACTCATCCCCCCGGATTCGCGTGCGCCATACCGCTCGCCATGTCGATCCGAAGAAGCAAGCCCGCGAGGCTCTCGCGAGCCCCGCCCGACGGCATCTCGATCCATCGCGCGTGCGTCGCATGAAATCATGGACAATCGAAGCTCCCCGACCGCACGGCGCGCGCGCTCCCGATGCCCGAAGACCTTCATTTCCTGCTGCTGCCCGGCTTTTCCGCGCTCGGCTTCATGTCGGCGCTCGAGCCCTTGCGCGTGGCGAACCGCTTCCGTCCCGATCTGTATCGCTGGCGCCTGCTCAGCAGCGACGGCGCGCCCGTGGTCGCGAGCAACGGCATCGCGCTGAATGCCGACGCCGCGTACGCCGACGTCGCGCGCGTCGACACCGTATTCGTGATGGCGGGCTTCGATCCGCTCGCGTGCTACACGCGCACGCTCGCCGCGTGGCTGAAGCGCTGCGATCGCGAGGGCGCGACGCTCGGCGGCATCGACACCGGTGCGTTCATCCTCGCGCAGGCCGGCCTGTTCGCGCCCGCGCAGCCGCTGACCCTGCACTGGGAAGCGCTGGCCGCGTTCCGCGAGCGCTTCCCGCAATTGCACGCGACACAGGAGCTGTTCGAGATCGACGCGCGCCGCATCACCTGCGCGGGCGGCACCGCGTCGATCGACCTGATGCTGAACCTGATCGGCCGCCGCCACGGCGCGGCGCTGGCCGCGACGATCTCCGAGCAGTTCGTGGTCGCCCGGATCCGCCCGCCGAGCGACCATCAGCGGCTGGAAATCGCCGCCCGCCACAACGTGCGCAACCGCAAGCTGATCCATGCGATCAGCCTGATGGAGCAGCACCTGGAAACCCCGCTGTCGTCCGACGCGCTCGCGCACGAGACCGGCATCACCCGCCGCCAGCTCGAACGGCTGTTCAGCGCGACCTTCGACGACACGCCGACCCACTTCTACCAGCAGTTGCGGCTCGACCGCGCGCGCGAGCTGCTGCAGCAAACCGGCATGTCGATCGCGGCGATCTGCGCCGCGTGCGGCTTCGAATCGCCTTCGCACTTCTCGCGCACCTATCGCGCGCGCTTCGGCGCGAGCCCGCGCGACGACCGACATGCGCTGCGCTGAATGCAGCGATCCTTGCACTGCAGCACAAAATTGCAGCGCAATCGGCGTCGCGGCAACGTTTACGTCAGTTTCATCAACAACCCCGCCAATTACTCGACAGATCGAATCAGCGGTCGAAAATAAATCGAAAAAATTGTGAAAATGTTCTGTAACATATCCTAAAAATACGTAGGCAGCCTAAGAGATGTCCGCTCCAAGCGGCGCGCGCGGGCTGCCTGTCGACTCGCTGATCCGAGGGGGTATGTCATGACGATGCGCGTCAGGTTCTCGCCGTTTCCGTCCTTCGTTTCCCACCCATACGCCGGCGCCGCCCGGCGGTCGCCCGCCGGCCCCTTCGCCGCCTGTTTGCTTCGACTTGATACTTAGTCGTCCTAGGCAGTAGCAACACCCCGCAGCAGCGCGCCTTGTCGCGACGGCTCCGCGCCGCCGCGCGGGCCGTGTCGTCCTTGCGTTTCGAGAGGTTCGTGGTGGCTCCCCCAACTTTACGACCATGAGGAACTCCATGCAGACATCCTGCAAAGCATTGCCGTTGGCGCTCTGCGTCGCGCTCGGCTTCGGCGTCGTGACGAACGCCGGCGCGGATTCGAAGGCCGGCGACCCGCAGGCCCAGACCCTGCGCGACAGCCTGACCCGGGGCGTCGCGCCGCCCGCCGCCGCGCTCGATCAGGCGGACGGACAGGTTCGCCCGCACGGCGTCGCGGTGACGCTGTATCAACCGGCGTTCCGCGCCGCCAAGGCCGGGGCCGGCGCGACCGCGACCGCGCGCGCGTTCGTCGGCGAACAGGCCGCGCGGCTCGGCCTCGACGCGAATGCGCTCGCGAGCCTCGTCGTCACGTCCGAGCGCAAGGATCCCGATTTCACCGTGGTGCGCCTGCAGCAGCAGGCGGGCGGCCTGCCCGTCTACGGCAGCGAGATCGCGGTGACGGTCGCGCGCGACGGCCGCGTGCTGTATGTCGCGAGCAATGCGATCGGCGGCGTCGCGGCCGTGTCGGCGAAGGCACAGGCGGTCGACCAGCAGCAGGCGCTCGACCGCGCCCGCGCCTATCTCGGCGCGACCGGCTTCACCCACCTCGACGCCGCGCTCGTCGCGTTCGTCGACGCAGCCGGCACGCATACCGCGTGGAAGGTGCGGGTGCGGCCGCAGGACGGCCCGCGCGGCGACTGGGAGCTGCTGGTCGACGCGCAGAGCGGCGAGGTGCTGCGCGCCGAGGACAAGGCGTTCTACGCGACCGACGGCAGCGGCCTCGTGTTCCGGCCGGATCCGTTGTCGTCGACCAAAAGCAGCTACGGCAGCACCGGCTACAAGGACAACAACGACGCCGACTCCGCGCAACTGAACGCGGCCCGCGTGCGCGTGACGCTGAAGGATCTGACCCAGACGGGCGGCAGCTACAAGCTGGCCGGCCCGTACGCGGCCTGCGCCGACTTCGATGCGCCGCGCGACAACGCCTGCCCGGTGCAGACCTCGTCGACCTTCGACTTCACGCGCTCGAACCTCTACTTCGAGGCGGTCAACGCGTACTACCACATCGACACGTTCCTGCGCTACGTGAACCTGACGCTGGGCGTCAAGGCGCTACCCTACCAGTACACGGGCGGGGTGCAGTACGACCCGCACGGCGAATCGGGCGCGGACAACTCGTCGTACTCGTCGAGCAGCGGCAGGCTGTCGTTCGGCCAGGGCGGCGTCGACGATGCGGAAGACGCGGACGTCGTGATCCACGAACTGGGCCACGGCATCCACGACTGGGTGACCAACGGCGGCCTGTCGCAGCAGGAAGGCTTGTCCGAAGGCACGGGCGACTACCTCGCGGCCGCGTACAGCCGCGACTTCAACCAGTGGAGCCCGACGGACGCGCAGTACAACTGGGTCTACAACTGGGACGGCCACAACGAATTCTGGGCCGGCCGCGTGACCAACTGGAACGTCGGGCGCACCTATGCGCAGGCGCGCGGCGCGGAGATCCACACGGCCGGCCAGTACTGGGCGTCGTGCAATCTCGTCGCGCGCGATGCGATCGGCGGCGTGGCGATGGACAAGGCGTTCCTGAAGGGGCTGTCGATGACCAATAGCTCGACCAACCAGAAGGCCGCCGCGCAGGCGGTGCTGACCGCCGCGTCCGCGCTCGGCTACAGCAGCGCGCAGCTGACCGCGATCGGCAATGCGTACAACAAGAGCTGCACGTACGGCGTCACGGTGCCGAAGCAGTCATGACCCGGCAACCGCGACAGGCGGGGCGAACCGCACGACCTGCGGCCGCCCTGTTTCTCGACATCCCATCCCGATGAGATCGAACATGCCTATGCTTACCCGTCTTTGCGCCGCCGTGGGCGGCGCGCTGTTCACCCTCGCCGCGCACGCGGCGCCGGTCTGGATCACGCTCGACGCCTCCGCGCTGCGCGAGCTGCAACGCCTCGACCCGGGCGCGAACGTCGCGTCGTCGGCCGCCGCGGGCGTCGCCGCCGCGGCCGCGCTGCACGTGGTGCAGGTCGACGAGGCGCTGCTGCCCGAGCTGGCGCGCGCGGTCTACGACGCGCGCGGCCACGGCCCCGGCTTCATCGTGCACGACTCGCGCGCCGAGGCGCTGCGCGCGCTGCAGGCGCCCGTCGCCGCGAAGCCGGCCGCCGCGCCCGACTACCGGATCGCCGCGTCGCCGCAGATCAAGACCTGGATCGCGCAGCTGCAGGCCAGCAACATCGTCGGCACGATCACGTCGCTGTCGAGCTTCACGAACCGCTACTACACGACCTCGCACGGCGTGGCCGCGTCCGACTGGCTCGCCCAGCAATGGAAGCAGCTCGCGGGCGCGCGCGCCGACGTGACGGTCGAGCAGTTCGCGCACTCGGGCTGGCCGCAGAAATCGGTGATCCTGACCATCAAGGGCAGCGATCCGAGCGCGGGCACGGTCGTGCTCGGCGGTCACCTCGACTCGACGGTCGGCCGCACCACGGAAAACTCGCGCGCGCCGGGCGCGGACGACGATGCGTCCGGGATCGCGAGCCTCACCGAAGCGCTGCGCGTGCTGCTCGCGAACCAGTACAAGCCGAAGCGCACGATCAAGTTCATCGGCTACGCGGCCGAGGAGGCGGGCCTGCTCGGCTCGAACGCGATCGCCAGGCAGTTCCGCGCGCAAAACGTGAACGTGGTCGGCGTGCTGCAACTCGACATGACCAACTACAAGGGCGATCCGAAAGACATCTACCTGATCACCGACAACACGAGTTCCGCGCAGAACACCTACGTGGCCAACCTGGCGAAGACCTACCTGCCGGAGCTGAGCGTCGGCACGTCGAGCTGCGGCTATGCGTGCTCGGATCATGCGTCGTGGAATGCGCAGGGTTACGCGGCGTCGTTCCCGTTCGAGGCCGACAAGAACGACAGCCCGTACATCCACACGGTCAACGACACGCTGCAGAACTCGGACAGCCAGGGCAACCACGCGCTGAAGTTCGGCAAGCTCGCGCTGGCCTATGCGGTGGACCTGGGGGACGGCGCGGCGAAGCCTTGAGCGGCGCGGCGCTTGCTTGACGACAGGCGGGCGCGCGGTGGCGCGCCCGCCGTACGCCGGCCGATCGGATCACGCGCGGGCGCGACGCCCGCCGGAGCATGCCCGGCACCAATACCGACGATCGGCGCCAGGGTTTCGCCGCTTCCCGGACAGCATGCGACGCCATCCTTCCGCGACGCGCATGACTCACGACGCGCGCGCCGCCGCGCCCGCTCAGAACGAATGGCGCATGCCGATCCGCACGTCCGCCTGGGTCTGCGTGGTCGACGGCGTGAAGCTGTAGCCGATCACGGCGTCCACGCCGTTCGACGCGCGCAGGTAATCGCCGGACAAATAGACGTCGGTGCGCTTCGACAGCAGGTAATGCACGCCCGCCGAGCCCTGGTTCCAGTGATTGCCCTCGAAGCGCGTGTGCTGGTAGCCGGCGATGAAGCTCAGCGCCGGGGTGAACTGGTAACTGCCGCCGCCTTCGTACACCTGCATGTGCGACGACTGGCCGAAGCCCTTGATCGTCGTATAGGTGAAGTTGCCCATCAGCGTGAGCTTGCCGAGCGCATAGCTCGACCCGACGCCGAAGGTGCCCTGGCTGTCGACGTTCATCGGCGTGTTCGCGTACAGGTCGGTGACCTGGCCCGTGGCCGGATTGACGCTCACGGTCGGCTGGCCGAGGAAGGTGTGGGTGCCGATCATCGCGTACGGGTCGAACGCGTAGATCCCGTTCGGGTTGTTGAGGCGCGTATAGGCCGCGCCGATCATGAAATCGCCCTGCGTGAAGTTCGCGCCGAGGCTGTAGGCGCTGTTGCGATGGAAATCGCCCGCCACGTTGCCGAACGAATACATGCCGCCGAACTTGAAGCCGCCGAACGTGTTCGACAGGAATTTCACCGAATTGGGCAGGCGGTCGCCGTTGAAGCGGTCGAAGTCGCCCTGGTGGATCGCGTAGCCGCTTCCCCACGCCGAGATATTGGTCGTGTAGACCATTTCGTTGGTCATGTCGAGCTGGTTGCCGAGCGACAGCGTGCCCCAGTCGTTCTGCAAGCCGACATAGGCCTGCCGGCCGAATTCCGCGCCGCCGAAGCCCAGGTTGCCATTGCCGAGCCGGAACCCGCTTTCGAGCACGAAGACCGCCTTCAGCCCGCCGCCCAGTTCCTCGACGCCCTTGAAGCCGATCCGGTTGCCGTAGGACACGCCGTCGTCGAACTTCACGACGCGCCCGCCTCCCGAGTTGCTCACATAGGTCACCCCGGCGTCGAGAATGCCGTACAGCGTGACGCTGCTCTGCGCGTAACCGGCGACCGGCACGCCCGCGAGTACGAGCGCCACTGCGCGCCACGCGACGCGCTTCGTCTTGTTCATGTCCACACCCTCCCTGCCCGCTGATTGGAAAGCGGACTCCACGCGCCACGCGGATCCGCGCCGCCTGCCTGCCTGTCTGTCTGTTCCACGCGCGGCGATCGTTGCGCGCCTTGTGCACAATCAACCGCCGCTCGCCAAAAAGTACAAACCCATATTTCGCGCTACCCGTCTCCAGGCGACATCGAATGGTCAGCAGACGACCCGGGCAGGCTGCGTCACGGCCCGGCCAGCGCCGCGCGCACCGCGGGCAGGCCCGGCGCGCCGTTCGCCGTGGTCACGCCGTCGAGCCATGCGGCGACGCGCGCCGGCTCGTCGCGCAGCGCCTGCCGCGCGGCGGCCTCGGCGGGCTGATGCGGGTCCAGGAGGCGCGCGATCAGGCGGTTTTCCAGATCGACGCCGAAGCGCATCTGGCGGAACAGGCGGGCGAGATTCGGACAGTCGGCGGCAAAGCCCGCGCGGGTCACCGTGTTGACGGTCGCGCTGCCGTAGTCGGGACCGAAGTACGCATCGCCGCCCGCGAGATACACGAGGTGGAAACGTGTATTCATCAGATGAGGCTCCCAGGCGAGGAACACGATCCACTCATGCGCGCGCACCGCGCGCTCGACCTGCGTCAGCATGCCGGTTTCGCTCGATTCGACGAGCGACCAGCGCGCGGGGCCGAGCGCGTGATCGTCGAGCATGCGCCGGATGCTCTGGTTCGCGGGCGCGCCGGGCTCGATGCCGTAGATCCGCGCGCCGAACCGGTCCGCCTGCCGCGCGAGATCCGCGAATTGCCGCACGCCGGCCGCCGCCACATAGTCCGGCACGGCCAGCGTGAATTTCGCGCCGCTCAGGTTCGCGCCGAGCACGTCGATCGCGCGCGCGTCGACGAACGGTTTCACGAGCGGCGCCTGCGCCGGCATCCAGTTGCCGAGGAACACGTCGATCTGCCCTTTCTTCAGACCTTGATAGGTGATCGGCACCGACAGGTTCGAGACGCTCTGGCGATAGCCGAGCGCCTTCAGCACGACGCCCGCGAGCGCGTTGGTCGCCTCGATGTCGGTCCAGCCCGGCGCGGCCATCCGCACCGCGCCGCACACGGCCGGCTCGCCGGCCCACGCGCCGCCGAGCGCGCCGGCCGCGAGCGCCGCGCCCGCCAGGAACCGCGCGAGGCGCGGGCCCCGCTTCATCCGCTCGATGCGTTTCATGATTCGCCTCCCCCATCGGCCCGCGTCGTCACGCGTGGAAAGCGCGCCATCGCCTCGACGTCGTCGAGCGCGAGATGGTTGCGCATGTAGCGGCGGCTCGCGTCCTGGAACGGCTGCCAGTCCCACGCGCGCACCTGGCCCTGGCTGCTCGCCTGGAAATGGAAACGCCGCCGCCGCTGGCTCGCGCGCACCGCTTCGCCCAGCGCGGCCAGATCCCAGCGCAGCGCCGCCTCGGTGCGAAACGCAGCGAGCGTCGCCGCCGCGCCCGGATCACCGGCCAGATTGACGCGCTCGCGCGGATCGTCGCGCAGGTCGTACAGTTGATCGGGATCGACGGGCGAATGCACGTACTTGTAGCGGCCGCGCCGGATCATCACGAGCGGCGCGACGGCCCCCTCGGCCAGATACTCGCCGAACGCCTCGTCATGGCCCGCGCCGCCCGTCAGGTGCGGCAGCAGGCTGCGGCCGTCGACCGGATCCGGCCACGCGGCCGGCGGCGCGCCCGTCGCCAGTTCGACGAGCGTCGGCAGCAGGTCGACGTGCGACACCGACGCCGCGACCCGCGCGGGCGCGAAGCAGCCGGGCGCGTGCACGATCAGCGGCACGCGGCAGCCGCCCTCGAAGAACGTCATCTTGTACCAGAGGCCGCGCTCACCCAGCATGTCGCCGTGGTCGGACGTGACGACGATCGTCGTATCGCTCGCGAAGCCGCTTTCCTCCAGCGCCGCGAGCACGGCGCCGAACTGCGCGTCGACATAGGAGGCCGCGCCGTAATAGGCGTGCCGCGCGCGCCGGACCTCGGCCTCGGACGGCGGCGCGGCGTCGTTCGCGCACACCGCGCGCAGGCGGCGCGAGTGCGGATCGTCGGCGACCTCGCCGCGGCCCACCGCGGGCAGATCGATGTCCTCGTGCTGATAGAGATCCCAATAGTCGCGACCGATCGCATACGGATCGTGCGGATGGGTCAGCGACACGACGAGGCAGAACGGCCGCGCGTCGCGGCCGGCCGCCCGCTCGCGCGCGATGTCGTAGAGCTTCTGGCGCGCGGCGAAGGTGACCTCGTCGTCGAAATCGAGCTGGTTCGTGCGCACGCACGGCCCGGCCTCGCGCACCGACGACATGTTGTGATACCAGCTCGGCCGCTCGTCCGGCCGGCTCCAGTCGGGCACCCAGCCGAAATCGGCCGGGTAGATGTCGGTGGTGAGCCGCTCCTCGAAGCCGTGCAGCTGGTCCGGCCCGCAGAAATGCATCTTGCCCGCGAGCACCGTGCGGTAGCCGGCCGCGCGCAGGTAGTGCGCGAAGGTCAGCGTCTGCGCGGGCAGTTCGGCCGCGTTGTCGTAGGCGCCGATCGCGGCGGGCAGCTTGCCCGTCATCAGCGAGAAGCGCGACGGCGCGCACAGCGGGCTCGCGCAGTAGGCCGAATCGAACACCACGCCCTCGGCGGCCAGCCGGTCGAGATGCGGCGTGCGCACCAGCGGGTGACCGTACGCGCGCAGCGCGAACGGCGTCAGCTGATCCGCCATGAGGATAAGGATATTCCGCTTTGTATGAAGCATCGCGCGCACCGTGGATTAGAATCGTCGGAGCCTTGCGGCGTCGGCCGCGCGGCCTGTCGGGGTGAATCCACTATGAGCGCCCGGCGGCGCGCCGTGAAGACGCCCGATTCTTATGAGCCCATTAGAGGTGCTTATGACGAGACCAGACCCGCTGCCGCCGCTGCAGGCGCTGTCGGCATTCGAATCGGCCGCGCGCCTCGCGAGCTTCACGGCCGCCGCACGCGAGCTGGGCGCGACGCAACCGGCCGTCAGCCAGCGCGTCGTGCAGCTGGAAACCGATCTGGGCGCGCCGCTGTTCGCGCGCGGCCATCGCGGCGTGACGCTGACCGAGGACGGCGCGCGGCTGTTCGAGGCGGTGCGCCACAGCCTCGACGCGCTGCGCGTCGCGAGCGCCGACATTCGCGCGCGCCGCGCGCGCGGCGCGCTGACCCTCGTCACCGATTTCGGCTTCGCCACCTACTGGCTGATGCCGCGCCTGGCCGAATTGAAGCGCGCGATGCCCGACGTGGACGTGCGCGTGGTCACCTCGCAGGCGCTCGATCCGCGGCGCGAGCAGGCCGACGTCGCGATCCTGTTCGGCGACGGCGCATGGCCGTCCTGCACGTCGACGCGGCTGTTCCCGGAAGCGGTCACGCCCGTCTGCTCGCCCGCGTTCCGCGCCGCGCACGCCGCGGCCGTCGCGCGCCCGGCCGACCTGCTGCCCCTGCCCCTGCTGCACGTGCAGCCGACCGACCCGGAGCGCTGGCTCGCATGGCGCGACTGGTTCGGCGCGCATGACCTCGATGCGCCGCACGGCACGCACGGGCTCACCTTCAACAGCTACGCGCTCGTGATCCACGCGGCGCTGATGCACCAGGGCGTCGCGCTCGGCTGGGCGCCGCTCGTCGACGCGCTGATCGAGAGCGGCCAGTTGGTGCGGCTGATCGACACGCCGGTCGTCACGCCGCGCGGCTACTTCCTCGTGCGGCCGCCCGCGCGCCCGGAAGCGCCGGCGGTGTCGCTGTTCCGCCGCTGGCTGCTCGACGCGTGCGCGGCGGCGCTGCCGGCCTGACGCGCCGATACCAGCGGCACGGCGTTCCGGTTCTATCCGCGCGGGGCGCGGCCCTGCTCTACTTGAGCCACGCATCCGGCCCGCGCCGGGCGCGTCCCGCTCAACGAGAACCGAGGAACGCATGACCGCCCCATCCCGCCCCCCTTCGTTCGTGCTGACCCTGTCCTGCCCGAGCGCCGCCGGCCAGGTGGCGGCGGTGGTCGGCTTCCTCGACCGGCGCCGCTGCTATATCGACGAGCTGAGCGTATTCGACGACGATCTGAGCCAGCGCTTCTTCGTGCGCTGCGGGTTTCATCCGACGGATGACGCAACCGCGCCGCCGGATCTCGACGCGCTGCGCCGCGAGTTCGCGCCGATCGCGGCCGGCTTCGACATGCAATGGGCGATCCACGACGCGAGCGCGCGCCCGAAGGTGCTGATCCTGGTGTCGAAGCTCGAGCATTGCCTCGCGGACCTGCTGTTCCGCTGGAAGATGGGCGAACTGAAGATGGACATCATCGGGATCGCGTCGAATCATCCCGACCTCGCGCCGCTGGCCGCGCAGCACGGCCTGCCGTTCCGGCATTTCCCCATCACGGCGGACACCAAGGCGCAGCAGGAAGCACAGTGGCTCGACCTGTTCGAGACGAGCGGCGCGGAGCTGGTGATCCTCGCGCGCTACATGCAGGTGCTGTCGCCGGAAACCAGCGCGCGGCTCGGAAACCGAGCGATCAACATCCATCATTCGTTCCTGCCCGGCTTCAAGGGGGCGAAGCCCTACCATCAGGCGCATACGCGCGGCGTGAAGCTGATCGGCGCGACCGCGCATTTCGTCACCGACGATCTCGACGAAGGGCCGATCATCGAGCAGGTGGTCGAGCGGGTCGACCATGCCTATCGGCCGGAACAGCTGCTCGCGGCCGGGCGCGACGTGGAGTGCATCACGCTCGCGCGCGCGGTCAAGGCGTTCATCGAGCGGCGCGTGTTTCTCAACGGGGATCGGACGGTGGTGTTTTCGTAGGGGGCGGGCGGGCCGGTGCG
The DNA here is from genome assembly GCF_058803765.1 of Burkholderia sp. GW821-FHT14F03. NCBI lineage: Bacteria > Pseudomonadati > Pseudomonadota > Betaproteobacteria > Burkholderiales > Burkholderiaceae > Burkholderia > Burkholderia sp. GW821-FHT14F03. Next base: position 139,491 of record NZ_JBXAPG010000006.1, on the reverse strand, counting down.
GGTGCCCGGTCTGCGCCTACGATGCTTATCGTCAGGGGAATCCGACTCCGGAGGCAGGCAACGTGACGCCGGTCACTCCGTCTGCGCCGCGCCGTTTTCCACCACGAAGTCCGCCGCCACGCTGTGCGCCTGCACGAGATCGACATTCGGAAGATCGTTGTCGTCGAGCTTCGCGCGGATCGCCGCGTCATCCATCCCATACCCGCGCCAGCGCGCGGCGAGCCGCTCGACCAGCACCGGGCGCGGCACGGCCAGCATCACCGTCGCGTCGAACAGCGGCCGCAGCACCGCCCAGTCGGGATCGTCGAGCAGCAGATAATTGCCCTCGACGAACACGAGCCGCGCCGATGCAGGCACGATCTCCGCGCCCGCGCGCGCGATTTCCAGCGTGCGGTCGAATACCGGCACCGCGATCGCCTTGCCGTCGTCCGCACGCAGCCGCGCGAGCAGCGCGGCGAGCCCGTCGACGTCGAAGGTGAACGGCGCACCCTTGCGCGCGCGCTGGCCGCGCGCGTTCAGCACGCGGTCGTCGAAATGAAAGCCGTCCATCGCGAGTACCGCCGCGACGCCCGGGGTGGTCGCGTTGAGGGCATCGCACAGGTGGGCGGCGAAGGTGCTCTTGCCCGAGCCGGGCGGCCCGGCAATCGCGATCACGCGGCGCGGCGCGTGTTGCGTGTCGCGCAGCGCGGCGAGCAGGGTGTCGGCGTCCACGGCGCTTGCCTTCGTTGCCATCCCGCTCATGACAATTGACTCCGCTCGGCCTGCTTCAGGACTTCCCGCGCCGCCTTCAGCTGCACGCGCATATACGCGAGCGCGTGGGCGGCCAGATCGCCGCTGTCTTCCCACAGGTTGCGCCAGATCGCGAGGATCCCTTCGAGCGGCTGCCCGACCACGCGCGACGAGAAACTCTCGAACGCGATCGGCCCCGCGTACCCGGTTGCCGCGAGCGCGCGAAAAATTGCCGTGAAATCGATGCTGCCCGAGCCCAGGTAGCCGCGATGCGAATCGCCGACGTGGACATAGCCGAGATACGCGCCGGTCTCGCGGACCGCGGCCGCCGCGTCGGATTCCTCGATATTCATGTGATAGGTATCCAGATGCACTTTCACCATGCGCCGGTCAATCCGCCGGCACAGCTCGACGCCCTGCGACGCCGTATTCAGCACGTTCGATTCATAACGGTTGACCACCTCCAGGCCGAGCGTGATGCCGCTCGCCTCGGCCTGCTCCGCGACCCGGGCGAGCACATCGACCGACATCGCGATACCTTCCGGCGTCGCCGGGACCGCATATTTTTGAAATGCCGAGTAGAGGATGCCACAGAGATGCGTCGCGCCGCAGTCGCGCGCGACGCGCAACGCATCTTCCAGCTTGCGCAGGCCGCGCGCGGCCTTCGCCGGGTCGCCGCTCGCGATGTCGGACTCCGCGTCGAGCCCGAGCGAAAACGTCACGCCCAGGCCGTTGCGTTCGAGTTCGCGCCGGGTGAACGCGACATCGATCGATGCCGGGTCGAGCGCCGGCACCTCGATGAAATCGAAGCCGGTCTCGGCCGTCCGCGCGATCGCCCGCGCGCAGGCCTCACGCGACCAGTCGGCCTCCCACACCAACGCATGTACGCCCAGCTTGTTCATTCGCTCCCCCTTCGTTGACGAGATCCGGGGCCGCCCGTCGCGCGCCCCGCGATATGAATCCGCGCGAACAGCCGCGGCGCGATCCGGGTCCAGCCCCAGCGGGCCGCCATCACCGCGAGCAGGAACGCGCCCCACAGCGCGGTCGCGAGATGCTGGCTCGCGCCGAGCAGGTTGAGCCCCGAGGCCATCACCTGCAGGATCACGAGCGCCACCACCACCGGCGCAACCCGGCCGAAACCGCCGAACGGATCGACGCGACCGAGAAAGCAGGCAAGCACGGCGATCAGCAGCAGCGCCTCGCCATGCCCGACCCGCACCGAATTGAAACGGGCCAGCATGACGATGCCGGCCACGCCGCACATGAGCCCCGACAGCATGTAGACGCGCGCGAGCGAGCGCGCCGTCGCGATGCCGGAATAGCGGGTCGCTTCGAGATTCGAACCGATCATGCGTGTGACGAAACCCAGCCGCGTGTATGCAAGCACGACATGCATCAGCAGCGCGCAGCCCGCGAAGACCCACAACGGCGCGGGAATGCCGAGCCAGATCCCGTTGCCGAGCGCGCGTACGGCGGGTGGAAAGCCGGAAATGTCGCCGCCCCGGGTCAGATATTCGCCGAGGCCGCGCACGAAGATCATGGCGGACAGCGACACCAGGATGGCGCTCGCGCCCGTGCAGGCAATGATCGCGCCGATCAGCCAGCCGATCGCCGCGCCCGTCGCCAGCGCGGCGGCGGCGCCCGCGACGATCACGCCGAGGCTCGCGTCCGCGCCGCCGTGCGCCTGGATCACCGCCGCCATCGCGAGCCCGGCGAGGTTCGCGGTGAACGTCACCGCGAGATTGATGCCGCCCGACATCAACGGCAGCAGCATCGCCAGCGCGAACAAACCCAGCTCCGGCAGCTGGAAGGCGATCGACACGAAGGTGCCGCCCGTCAGGAAGCGGGGCGAGGCCATGCCCAGCGCGAGGGTGACGAGCGCCAGGAAGCCGAGCAGGCCGGCCACGTCGGCCGGCACGACGCGCCGGGGAGAACGGGAATTCATGGCCGACCTCCGGCACGGGGCGACACGACGCGACGCGCGCCGAACAGACGGGTGACGCGCTCGCCGGACAACGTGATCGCGGCGAGAATGATCGCGCCGACAATCATCTTGAAGGCGTACGGCGAAATGCCGAGCAGGTTGAGCCCGTTCGCGGTCAACGACACCAGCAGGATCCCGAGCACCGCGCCGGGCACGCTGCCGCGCCCGCCGCCCAACCGCGCGCCGCCGAGCACCACGGCCGCGAGCACGTCGAGTTCGCGCCCGTAGAGCGCGTTGGGCACCACTTCCTGCACGTCGTGCGCCTGCATCAATCCGGCGATGCCCGCCGTCATCCCGAGCCAGCCGTACGCGATGTAGTGCATCGCGCCGATCGGAATGCCGATGCGGCGCGCAGCCTCCGGGTTATCGCCCGCCGCGTACAACTGCCGGCCGGTCGTCGTGCGCGCGAGCAGGAACCAGGTCGTGGCCACCACCACGGCCATCACGCCGGCCGGCAGCGCGAGGTCGGCGACGCCGCCCGCCGTCTCGACCCGCACGAGCGACACGCGGCGGGTCCACCAGTCCGGCAGATCGTAGATCGACACACCGCCCGTCGCGAACATCAGGCCGCCGAAGAACAGGTTGAAGGTGGCGATCGTCGCAACGATCGACACGATGCGAAAGCGCTGCACGAGCGTGGCGTTGAACGCCCCGAGCAGCGCCCCGTAGCCGGCCGCGGCGGCAAAACCGAGCGCCCAGTTGCCGCCGCCGAGCCGCATCATGGTCAGCGCGGTCAGATACTGGACGACCGATGCGCCGACCGCGAACGAGATGTCGATGCCGCCCGCGATCAGCACGACCAGCAGGCCGGCCGCGAAGATCAGGTTGACCGCGCTCTGGTTCAGGAGGTCGAACAGGTTCGACACCGTGAGGAACGCCGGCGAGGCGAGCGCGAGGCCGAGCGCCATCAGCACGATGGCCGCGCACAGCAGCCGCTCGACCGCGCCGAATGCCGAGGGTCGGATGGATTCACGCATGGACGTCCCGCTCGATCTGATCGATGTCGACCGCGCCCGGCACGTATTGCGCGACGATGCGGCCGTCGCGCATGTGCAGGATCCGGTCGGCGTTGAAGTACACCTCGGGAATTTCGTCGGAGATCAGCAGGATCGCCATGCCGCCGGCGGCCAGCTCGCGCACGATCGCGAAAATGCCCGCGCGCGCGCCGACGTCGACGCCGACCGTCGGCGCATCGAGGATCAGCACCTTCGGCCCGGCGGCCAGCCATTTCGCCAGCACGATGCGCTGCTGGTTGCCGCCCGACAGCGTCGACACCGGATCGTCCACGCGACCGACCCTGACCGCGAGCCGGCCGATCCAGTCGTCGACGAGCACGGCGCGACGGCGCGGCGAGATCAGCCCCGCCGCGCCGAGCAGGCGCTTGAGTACGGCCAGCACCGTGTTGTCGCCGATCGACTGCGCCTGCACGAGCCCGAGCTGCAAGCGGTCTTCCGACACGTACGCGATGCCGGCGCGGATCGCGTCGCGATTGGACGCGAGCGCGAGCGGCCGGCCTTCGAGCCGGATCGCGCCGGCCGTCGGCCGGGTCATGCCGAACAACGACAGCGCAAGCTCGGTGCGGCCCGCGCCGAGCCGGCCCGTCACGCCGAGGATCTCCCCCCGGCGCAGCGCGAACGACACGTCGTCGTACTCGCCATGTCGGGACAGACCATCGACCTCGAGCACGACGGGCGCATCGGCGCGATCGGCTGCACGCACCGCATCGTCGAGGCGGCGGCCCGTCATCAGCTCCGCGAGGCGCGCCTGGGTCATGCCCGCGGTCGGGAAGCTGCCGACCAGCGCGCCGTCGCGCATCACCGTGACCCGGGTACACACGTCGAGCACTTCGGCGAGCCGATGGCTCACGAACACCACGGCGATGCCGTCGTCCGACAGCCGCCGCACGATCGCGAGCAATGCGCGCGTCTCGGCATGGCTGAGCGACGCGGTCGGTTCGTCCATGAACACGAGCCGCGCATCGGCGACGAGCGCACGGGCAATCGCGACGGTCTGCCGCTGCGCGATCGACAGCGCGCGCACGGGCGCATCGAGCGCGAGCGGCACGCCGAGCCGTTCGAGAATGCGCGCCGCGGCAGCCGCCGTCCGGCGGTCATCGACCAGGCGCGGCCGCGCCCCGAGGTTGTATTCGAACGCGATGTTCTCGGCCACCGTGAGCTCCGCGAACAGCGCGAGATCCTGCCAGATCACCTGGATCCCGAGCGCGCGCGCGACGGCCGGATCGAGCCGGTCGAGCCGACGGCCGTCGAAGCAGATGCGCGCGCCCGGTTCCGGCGCGTGGACGCCGCTCACGATCTTGATCAGCGTGCTCTTGCCGCAACCGTTTTCTCCCGCGAGACACAGCACCTCGCCGGGCATCACGTCGAACCGCACCTGCCGCAGCGCATGCACGCCGCCGAAGCACTTCGACACGTTATCGAGCGCGAGCAGCGGCGCGCACCCGGCCACGGCGGGCGGGCTCGATTCGTTCGGCATCACGGAGCGCATCGTCGTCCTCCTGTCGGGTCGCTGCACGGCGACGCTCACAGCCCTTGCTTCGCGAGTGCGTCGACCGTCGCGGCGTTCAACTCGACCAGTTGATCGACGATCAGCGTATGCCCGACGGGGTGGACGACGCCAAGCCCCGGAATCGTCATGCCGTCCTTGATCGGCTGCCCCTTCGCGACCATCGTGCCGAGCGTGACGAACACCTCGCCCGCCTGCTCGGGATTCCACATGTAACCGCCGCTCAACACGCCGTCGTGGACGAGACGCCGGCCCTGCCCCGGCGAGAACGGGCCCAGCACGAACACCTTGCCCTTCGCATTGCGTTCGGCCACCGCGCGCGCGGCGCCGATCGGCCCCTGGCTGCCGAATGCCAGAATCGCCCTCAGGTTCGGATGCGCGCGCATCAGGTCGAGCGCGGTCCGGCGTGAAGCATCGACGTCCTCGGCCACGCCATAGCGGTCGCCCACGAGCTTCATGCCCGGCTGATTCGCCTTCAGATACGCGATGGCGGCATCCGCCCACGCGTTGTGCAGCGGCACCGTGAGCGACCCGACGAAGACCGCGTATTCGCCCGTGCCGCCCAGCGCCTGCGCAAGCTTCTTCGCGTAGGCCTCGCCGAATCCCTTCGCGGAGGCCAGTTCGAAATCCCAGTCCGCGTTCTGTTGGCGCGGCGATTCGTGCGTGATCACCTTGATGCCGGCGGCGCGGGCGCGCTGCAGCACCGGCTCCAGCACCTGGGCATCGTTCGGCACGACGCCGATCACGTCGACGCGCTGCGCGATCAAGTCCTCGATCGCCCGCACCTGGAGCGCCGGATCCGCGCTCGTCGGCCCGATCATGAAAGCCTTCACGCCGAGTTGCGCCGCACGCTTGCGGATGCCGGCCTCCATCGCGTTGAACCACGGAATGCCGCCCACCTTCACCACCACGCCGATCACCGGTTGGTCCGGCGAGCCGACGGCCGGACCGGCCGTCAGCGCCAAGGCGATGATTCCCGCGCACAGCGCGCGCACGATGCTCGTCGACATGTCTCCTCCAGCGGGCGCGACCGCCCAATTTTAAAATTCCACCTTCGGGTTTGCTGAATGGATTCAGCTCTTTGGTTTCGTGTATGCTGAATCCATTCAGCTTCCGTTGTAAGCATGGGAAAACCCTGACATCCCGTGAGTTGGGGCACGCAACGAGAACAAACAGACCGAGGGTGGCGGATGAAGAGCGGCAATGGCGGACGCAAGTCCACGATCTACGACATCGCGAAGGCGACGGGCGCGTCCACGTCGACGGTCAGCATGGTGCTGAACGGCACCTGGGCACGCTATCGCATCAAGGAGGAGACCGCGCAGCGCATTCTCGCGAGCGCGCGCGCACTCGGCTATCACGTGAACCTCAGCGCGCGCGGCCTGCGCCTGTCGCGCTCGGGGCTCGCGGGCATGATCATTCCACACTATCGCAACCGCTTCTTCGCGGGGCTCGCGCAGCACTTCGAGGACCACGCGCGTCAGCGCGGCTTATGCCCGATCGTGGTCGGCACGCAGCGCGACGCGACGGTCGAGCATGACGTCGTGCGGACCTTGCTCGCGCAACGCGTCGAACTGCTATTCATCGCGGGCGTGCGCGACCCGGAGCCGCTCAACCTGCTCTGTGCGGACGCGGGCGTGCCGTGCGTGAATCTCGACCTGCCCGGCGCGGGCGCGCCGTCGGTGGTGACGGACAACCGCGCCGGCGCCGCGCGGCTTGCCGGGGTCCTGCTCGACAAGCTGCTGGCGCGTGGCGCGCCCCCGGCGGCGCTGGTCATGCTGGGCGGCATCGCCGGCGAATACGCGACCGCTGAACGGATCGCCGGCTTCCGCGACGCCTTCGACCAACGTGGACTCGCCGCGCCCGCGCCGGACGCGATCGACTGCTGCGGCTATAGTCCCGCGGCCGCGCGTCACGCGCTCGCTCAGCGTCGCGGCGCGCTGGGTCACTTTCCGGCCGGCGTGCTGATGAACTCGATCACGGCGTTCGAGGGGCTCGTGCAGTTCACGTCGGATCTGCCCGCCGCCGCGTGGCGCGATGCGGTAGTCGGCTGCTTCGACTGGGATCCTTTCGCCGCGCATCTACCGTTCGACGTGACGATGCTGCGCCAGGATGTTCAGAAGATGATGGCGGAGGCATACGCGCTGCTCGACGCCGGTGACGCGGATCCATCGCGCCGGGTGATGGTGCCGGCGAGCTTCACGCACACGCTCGACGAGGATGACGCGGTGTATCACGAAGCAGGTGCGCCCTGAGCGGCCGCGCGCGAAGCCCGCTGATCGTCGCGCACCACCGCGCCTCAAAACCAGAAGGCCCGGGTTGAACCGCACCCGGGCCTTCGTTCACCGCATTTCTTCGCAGACCTACCTGACCCAGGCAAAGTAATAGGCGACGCCGATAGTCAGCGCCGCGCCCGCGAGCGTCGCGTATGGCGCAGCATCGAACCAGCGGCTGCGCGCCGGCACCGCCAACACCACGTCGCGCCGCATCTGCTCCGGGAAACGCCCGCGATCCTGCCAGTAATGGCGATACAGGAACACCGGCACGATCAGCAACATCGCGATCAGCCCGTTGCGCAGCGTGCCCTCGCCTTGCAGGTTGGCGCCCGCGCCCACGTAAACGAGATTGGCGAACCCGCACAGCGCGCCCAGCGCCAGCAGCCAGGTCGGGCAGCGGAACGGCCGCTCCCAGCCGCCGCGGTCCATGCGATGAATCCAGCCCGACTGAAGATTCAGGAACACGAACAGCATGTAGCAGACGTTCGAGATCGACAGCACGGTCATGTAGTCCGACATCATCAGCAGGACGAGGTTGAACCCGAGGTCGGTCCACATCGCGCGCGTCGGCGAGCCGTGCTCGTTCACCTGCGACAGGTACTTGGGCAGCCAGCCGTCGACCGACGCCTGATACAGCGTGCGCGACGAGCCCATCATCGAGGTCATCACGATCAGCAGGATCGACAGCATCAGCATCACGACGACCGCGTTCGCGATCCACGCGCCGCCGCCGACGATCTTCGCCATCGCGGCCGCGACGCCCGTGCCGTCGCCGATCTTCGGATCGAGCATCGCCGCCGTGCCGAGCGCGCCCTGGAACGCCAGCGGCACCAGCGTCATCACGACCAGGCACAGCGCGCCCGACCAGAAGATCGCCTTCGCGGTGTCGCGGCGCGGATCGCGGAATTCGCGCGTGTAGCAGACCGCCGTCTCGAATCCGTAGGAGGCCCAACCGGCCATGAACATCGCGCCGAGCGCCATCACGACGCCCTGGCCGTTCCAGCTGCCGAACGACGCGGCGGTGAGCTGGCCGTTCGCGTCGTGACCGAGCGGCAACAGCGGCAGGAGATTCGACATGGGCACGTCGCCCGTGACGAACGGCACGATGCCGACGATGAGCAGCGGCGTGAGCGAGGCGATGCCGAGGATGCGCTGCGTGCGCGCGGCCTTGGCGGCCCCGCTGTGCTGCAGCTTGAACGTGACGAGAAGCAGGAGCGCCGCGATCACGAAGGTCGCGTTGATCCGCAGGGTGAGGCCGGGCTTGATGAAACCGAGGTCGGCAAGGGTCCATTGCCAGTGCTGGATCGCGGCGTCGGCCGGGAACAGGCTCGTGAGCGCGTAGCTCGCGGCCAGCCCGCAGCCCAGCGCCAGCATTGGCGACCACGCGAGCCAGTTGCACCACACCGAAACCGGAGCGATCAGCTTGCTGTATCGCACCCATCCAATCGCGCCGTACACCGACGCGCCGCCCGATTTATGGGGAAACAGCCCGGAGATTTCCGCATAAGTCGCGCTTTGAACCAGGCCCATCGTGATCGCGGCGATCCAGATCGCCCACGCGGGTTGGCCTACCGTGGCGCACACGCCGCCGATCGTGAACAGCACGCCCGCAGGCACGCCGCTCGTGACCCAGAATGCATCCTTCCAGGTCAGGCCACGATGCAGCGTGTGGCCCTTCACATCATGTGAGATCGTGTCTCCGACCGTGTCTGCGCGGCATGTTCGCAGCCCTGCGTGACTCATCCAAATCCCCCTGTGAAGACGTCGCACAATCACATAGTTTAACAACGGATGTGTTCGGAAGTCCAGAAAACGTCTGTTTTTATCGATAAATTACGCGATTCGTGAAATTTAATTCGCCATCCTCACCATGAATTCCACTCTTTCGCGCGATGACGATCGAGACGGCTTCATGGCGCGGAAGCGACCCATTCGTTCACGCGATCCGCGTGCGCGGCGATCCACGCATCGGCGGCCGCATCGGGCTTCGCGCCGCTCCGGATCGCGAGCATCACGCCGTCGATCTCGCCCGGTTTCCACTGGAATTTCCGCAGGAACGCCGCGACCGGTTTCGCCTTGGTTTCGAGGCCCGGATTCGCGACGCTGTCGACGTGTTCGGCCTCGCCGTAGACTTTCTTCGGATCGTCGAGGAAGCGCAGCTTCCATTTCGCGAACATCCAGTGCGGCGCCCAGCCCGTGACCACCACCGGGCGGTTCGCGTGGATCGAGCGCGCCAGCTCCGCCGTCATCGCACCGCCCGAGCTGGCCATCAGCGTGTAGCCGAGGCCGTAGTTCCTGATCGCGTCGTCGGTCTTGCGCATCACGCCCGCGCCGGCGTCGATGCCGACGATGCGGCCGCCGAAGTCGGCCTTCTCCGCGCCCAGCTCGTCGATGCGCTTCGCCTTCACGTAGTCGGGCACGATCAGCCCGATCCGCGCATCGGGAAAGTTCGTGCCGAGGTTCACCACCTTGGTCTTGAACTGATCCCAGTACGCGCCCTGCGTGACCGGCAGCCAGGCGGACAGAGTCGCATCGAGGTCGCCGCGCGCCACGCCCTGCCACATCACGCCCGCCGCCACCGGCACGAGCTGCACCGGATAGCCGAGCCGCTTCTCGATGATCCGCGCGGCGACGTTGGTGGTCGCGACGCTGTCGTCCCAGCCCTCGACGTAGCCGATCCTGAGCGTCGGCTTCGCATCCGCGAGCACCGGCGCGGCCGCGACCAGCAGGGCGGACAGCGCGCCGCCACACAGCAGTCTGGCGAGAAGTTTCATGGTCGATCTCCTTGGGGTGGGGGAACAATGCAACGCCTCTCAGGTTCCAGCATCCTCAACCACAAATTCGCGCGACCGTTCTTTTGCGACACGTCCTTGCCCGGCGGCGACGCGCGCCGCCACGCCCGGCGTCACTTGTCGATCACGAGATCCGACAGCGGCTTGCTGCAGCAGAGCAGCACCATGCCCTGATCGATCTCGCGCTGGCGGATCCCGCCGTTGTGCTTCATCTCGACCTGCCCCTCGACGAGCTTGACCTTGCAGGTGCCGCACATGCCCTGCGTGCAGGAGGCCGGCAGACGCACGCCGGCCTGCCGCGCGGCGTCGAGCACGTGCTGGCCCGCGCCGCAATGGATTTCGCGCCGGCTCTTCGCGAAGCTCACCGTGTACTGCGCCGCGTCGGTGGCTTCCGCGGCGGCGGGCGACGCGTCGACCGCCGCCTCCGCGGCCAGCGTCTCGAACGAGAAGCTTTCCTCGTGATAGCGGCTGCGCGCGAAGCCCGCTTCGTCGAGCAGGTCGCGCACCGCCTTCATGTACGGCGCGGGGCCGCACGTGAAGATCTCGCGCTCCATGAAATCCGGCGCCATCAGCTTCAGCAGGGACAGCGACAGGAAGCCCGTCACGCCGTGCCAGTGCGTGCGCGCGCCGACGCGCTCGCACACGAACGCGGTGCGGAAGTTCGCCTGGCTCGCCGCGATCAATTCCAGCTCGCGCGCGAAGATGATGTCGTCCGGCGTGCGCGCGCTGTGCACGAACACGATGTCGCGGTCCTCCGCGAGATCGTGGTGCGCGCGGCTCATCGACATCAGCGGCGTGATGCCGGACCCGGCCGACAGGAACAGGTACTTGCGCGCCGGATGCCGCGCGCAGGTGAATTCGCCCGCCGGGCCGAGCACGCGGATCGACGCGCCCGGTTGCAGGTTGTCGTGCAGCCAGTTCGACACCGTGCCGCCCGGCACGCGCTTCACCGTGATCGACAGCGTGTGCGGGCGCGCGGGCGACGACGAGATCGTGTAGCAGCGATTCACGCGCTCGCCGTCGATCTCGATTTCGAGCGTGATGAACTGCCCCGGCTCGAACGCGAAGGCGCGCCCGGCCGGCGAACGGAAGAAGAAGCTCTTCACGTCGTGCGTCTCCTGGCGCACCTGGCAGCACACGAGCGCATCCTCTTCGTCGCTGTTCCAGCAGCCGGGCAGCGCGCGCCAGAACGCGGGACGGCTTACGCGGCTGTCGGCCGGCTCGAAATTCTCGACATCTCGCATCATCTGTCGCCCCCTCCCGCTATGCGGCGATCCGCGCGGCCAGACGGCCGATGTACCAGGCCGAGAACTTCTCGACCAGCCCCTCGGTGTACGGCGAGTACGGCCCCGGTTCGTAGGCGCTGCTCGCCGCGCCGCGCTGCGAGTATTCGACGAGCGCGCGGTCCTGGTCGTTGGTCGCGTTCCACACGGCCGTCAGGTTCTTCACGTCGTAGTCGATGCCTTCCTTCGCCTCCTTGTGCACGAGCCACTTGGTGCGCACGAGCGTCTCGCCCGCCGACAGCGGGATCACCGAGAACGTGACGATGTGATCGCTCATGAAGTGGTGCCACGAATTCGGCTGGGTCCAGAACGACAGGCCGCCCAGGTCGGACTGCCGGAACTCGCCGAGCAGCACGCGCGACGCGACCCGCGCGTCGAGCGTCTGCGATTCGCCGCTGCGGTCGAGCGGCAGCCGCTGCGTGCGGAAGCCGGTGGTGTCGCCGAGCCGGTCGACCTCCACCGACGGCAGACCGAGCGCGGCCCATTGCTCGGCGCGCTCCGCGCAGGTGCGCTCGAACGCGGCCATGCCGTCCGCGTTCGCGGGCGACGGCTGGTAGCCGAAGCCGTATTCGTACAGCGAGATCGTCAGCTCCGGATGGTTCGCGACGCAGTGGTAGCACTCGCGATTGTTCTCCATCGTCAGCTTCCAGTTGCCCTGCTCGATGATGTCGACCTGCGCCGCGATCTTCGTGTTCGGCAGGTCGTGCGGCAGCAGGTACGGCTCCATCGCCGCGCGCATCACCGCGAAATCGACGGGCGGCGTCTCCGCGAGGCAGACGAACAGCAGGCCCGCGAGGTTCTCCAGATGCACGGGCTTCAGGCTGTGCTTGCAGCGGTCGAACTGCTCGCCCATGTGCTCCGCGAACATCAGCTGGCCCGTCAGGTTGTAGGTCCAGCTGTGATACGGGCACACGATGTTGCCGACCGACCCCTTGCCCTCGTTGCACAGACGCGCGCCGCGATGGCGGCAGACATTGTGGAAGGCGCGCACCTCCATGTCGTCGTCGCGCACGATCAGGATCGAATCGTCGCCGAGCTGCACCGTCACATAGTCACCGGGTTCGGGCACATCGGGCTCGACCCCGACCTGGATCCAGTGCTGGCGGAAAATCGCGTCCATATCGAGCGCGAAGATCTCGTCGCTGCGATAGAACGGCGCCTCCAGACTGTAGCCCGCTTTGCGCCGTTCGATCAGTGCGCGAATGTCTGCCGATACTTTCATCGTGTGCTCCGGATTCCTTGCTTTTCCTGGGGGTTGACGACAGGCATGGAGGGGCGGCGCCTCAATAGTCGATGAGCTGATGCTCGCGCAAATAGGCCAGCATCACTTGTGCTTTTTCGACCGAACTCCCTTCAATTACGACGTTTCCGCCGCGGCTTTCGGTGGTGGTCGCGGACAGCATCCGCGCATGTCCCGAGCGCTTCTCGGCCGCCGCGAGGCGCACCGGCTTGCGTTCGACGGGGCCGTTCGACCAGGCCCCGGCATCGGGCGCGGCGCGCGGCGTCACGCGCAACGGGCTCACGCTGCCCGCGCGCAGGCGCGCATAGGCATAGCGCGGCTGCGCGTTCGCGAGCGGATGCACGGCGACGAGCGCCGGCAGCGGCGCGTCGACGCGCCGCCGCAACCCTTTCGGCAGGAACTGGCGCACCGCGACCCGGCCCGCGTCGACCTGGAGATCGACCGCCGCGCCGATGCAGGGGCAACCGAGCGCCGCCGCCACCTGGTAGGGCAGCATCCCGCTGTCACCCGCGCCTTCCGCGCGGGTGCCGGTCAGCACCAGGTCATAGCCCTGCACCCGGGCCGCCAGCGCGGCGGCCGCGTCATCGGCCGCGCCGCACGGCAGCACTTCGACCTCGCGCGCGCCGAGCGCCAGATAGTCGGCCAGCGCCGGATTCGCGGCGTCGCCCGCGTGGAACACGTCGAGCCGCGCCGCATGGCGTTCCGCGAGCGCCAGGCCGAGCGCGAGCGCGGATGCGTCGTTGCGGCCGTAGCGCGGCGCGCCGTTCACGGGATGCACGCCGACCGACACCAGGACGGCGATCCGTTCGAGAGTACGGTTGTCGTTCATGCGGCCAGCTCCTCCGGTTGCGCCGCGCGCGGCGCGGCGTGGCCCTGCCGGCGCGCCGCGCCCACCTGCTCGATCAGCGCGGCGATGATCGCCCGCGCGTCGCCGACGATCGTCAGGTTCGCGCGCTTCGCGATCGGCGCGCTCGCGTCGAGATTCACCGCGATCACGTGCCGGCAATCCTTGATTCCCTGCAGATGCTGGACCGCGCCCGAGATGCCGAACGCGATGTAGAGGCTTGCGTCGACGGTCTTGCCGGTCGCGCCCACCTGCTTGTCGCGGCTGAAATGGCCGTTGTCGACAGCCACGCGGCTCGCGCCGATCGCCGCGCCGAATACCGTCGCGAGCTGCCCGAACGCGGCGACGTCGGTCACGCCGTTGCCGGCCGAGACGATGAAGTCGGCTTCTTCGAGCGCCACCTGCGCCGCGTCGGCTTCCTCGATGCCGAGGTCGCGATAGGTCGACGCCGCCTGCGCCGGCGGAACCAGCGCCGCCAGCTCGACGCGCTCGCCCGCGCCGACGAACGGCAGGCGCGGATCGACCGCATTCGGCGCGAGCAGCACGACCTCGGGCAGCGCACGGGTCGCAAAGCCGCGCTTCGCATCGATGTACACGCCGACATGGCGCGCGTCGATCTCGACCACCTGGGTCGCGACGCTGGCCCGCGCGGCGGCCGCGTAGCGGCGGCCCAGGTCGCCGTCGCCCGTCGCGTTGTCCGGCATCAGCAGGTGGCGCGGCGCGAGCGCCGCGACGCACGCCGCCAGCGCGGCCAGCGCCTGTTCCGGCGCGAACGCGCGGCGCTCGAAGTCGCGCAGCTCGATCAGCCGGTCGACGCCGAGCGCGGCCGGATCCTCCTTCAGTTCGCCGAACACGAGCAGCGCCACGTCGGTATCCGGCTCCGCGAGCAGCGCGGCGGCGGCCACGGTCTGCTTGGCATGTTCGTCGAGCGCGCCGCGCTCGCTGTGCGCGGCGACCAGCAGCACGCAGCGGCGCTCGCCCGCCGCGCGCAGCGGCTTCACGGCCGGCGCATCGTGCGCCGACGCGCGCCATGCGCCGGGATCGGCGCTGCCCGTCTCGCCGAGCGTGATGCGCTTCAGCCCGGCCGCCGTGACGACGAACGGCCGGCGGGGATCGATTCGTTTGATCGGATTCATCGTGTCACTCCAGCGCAGCGGCAACGAGTTCGGCGACGTCGAGCACGTCCGGGCGCGGCCCGACCACGCCCTCGAGCATCGCGGTGCAGTTCGGGCAGCCGACCGCCACCACATCCGCGCGCACCGCGCGCGCGTCGGCGATGCGGATGTCAGGAATCCGCTGCTTGCCGGGGATGTCGGTCAGCGGCGCGCCGCCGCCGCCCCCGCAGCAGCGGCCGCGCATGCCGTGGCGCTCCATTTCCACGACCTCGATCCCGATCGACTTCAGCAAGCGGCGCGGCGCGTCGGTCTCGCCGTTGTAGCGGCCGAGATAGCAGGGATCGTGATAGGTGACGCGCGCGTCGCGCAGCGCTTCGGCCGCCTTCGGCGCGATCCGGCCGGCGTCCGCCAGCTCCGCGATGAAGCCGGTATGGTGCTTGACCGTGTAGCGCGCGCCGAGCGCGCGGTATTCATTGCGCAGGCTGTGCATCACGTGCGGATCGGCCGTGACGATCTGCCGGAACGACAGCGCGTCGAGCGTCGCGATGAGCTGCCGCGCCGCACGCTCGAAGGCGGCCTCGTCGCCGAGCCGGCGCGCGACGTCGCCGGTGTCGGTCTCCGCGCGGCCGAGCACCGCGTAGTCGACGCCCGCCTGATTCAGGATCCGCACGAGCGCGCGCAGCGTGCGCTGGTAGCGCATGTCGAAGCCGCCCTCGCCCACCACGAGCAGCACGTCGACCGGCCGGCCCGGCTGCGCGACGGGGGCGCCCAGGTCCACCGACCAATCGTAGCGCGCGGCCGTGTCGTGGCCGCCCATCGTGCCGGTTTCCCGCAGGTTCGCGAGCACCTCCGCGCCCTTGCCCGGCACCGCGCCGAACGCGAGCGTCTGGTTGCGGCGCATGTCGACGATCGCGTCGACGTGTTCGATCAGCATCGGGCATTCCTGCACGCACGCGCGGCAGGTGGTGCACGACCACAGCGTGTCGGCCTCGATCAGGCCCGAGACGATCGGGCCGCCCGGCTCGCCGCCATGCCGGCCGACCGGGATCCCCGGCGTGGGGCTGCCCGCGTAGCCCGCGTCGGTGCCGCCCGCCATGCCCGTGACGAGATCCTGGATCAGCTTCTTCGGATTCAGCGGCTGGCCGGACGCGAAGGCCGGGCACGCCGCCTCGCACTTGCCGCACTGCACGCAGGCGTCGAAGCTCAGCAGCTGGTTCCAGCGAAACTCGACCGGGCGGCCGACGCCGTACTCGCCGCGTTCGAGCGCGGGCGGCTTCAGCGCGGTCGGCGGCGTCGCCGCGCCGTGGCCCGTGTAGGCGTCGCGGCTCGCCGCGAAACGCTCCTGGCGCGGATGGAACGCGAGATGCAGCAGCCCCGCGATCGCATGCTTCATCGGTCCGCCGCGCGCCGCGCCCAGCGTCATCGCGAACGCGCCCGCGCCGATCAGCGCCGCGCACAGCAGCGCGAACGCGCCCGACATCGCGGCGGCCGGCACCAGCATGTACAGCACGAGGCCGAGCGCGAACGCGCCGAGCAGCCAGGGCAGCGTATTCCACGGCCCGCGCGACAGGCGCACGGGCGCCTCCTTCGCGCGCCGGCGACGCCACACGAAGCCCGCGCCCACCAGCATCGCGACGGCCGCGACCAGGATCAGCCGGTCGAGCCAAGGCGAGTACAGCGCGAAACCGTAGTTCACGAACACCAGCGCGAGCGCCGCGAGCGCGCCGCCGGCGGTCGCGACGTGCGTCTTCGCGATGTACGGATCGCGCGCGACGACATGATGGAGATCGACGAAGTAGCGCTTCGGGATCGCGAACAGGTTCGCGACGCCATACGCGCCCGGCGCGCTCGCGCGGCCGAGCCGCCAGTACGACGCGCGCTTCACGACCGCGAACGCGAGCCCCGCCACCGACAGCCACAGCAGCGCGGTAATCAGGAAGGCCGGCTTCATCGTCAGAAATCCTTGGTGAGCCGCAGCGCGTCGTAGATCGCGCCGTGGATGTTGTGCATGGAGATGCAGTCGCCGACGCGGAACAGCAGGAAGCGGCCGTCGCCGAGCGTCTCGGCCAGGCAGGGCTGCGGTTCCGCCGCGAACAGCTTGTGCACGTCCACCTGGCCGCGATTCACCGATTCCGGCTTCAGCTTCCAGTACAGCGCGTCGTTCGGCGTCACGCCGTTCTCGATCACGACCTGGTCGACCGCGCGCTCCTCCTGCTCCTCGGTGTATTCGTTGCGCAGCACCGCGATCGTCTTGCCGTCCTCCTCGTAGACGCGATCGAGCCAGTAGTTCGGCGTGTGGATCACGCCCTGCGCGTACAGGCGGCGATAGAAGATCGGGAAGGTGGTGCCGCCGCAATCGTCGGCGACCTTGACGTCGGGCGTGACGATTTCGACGCGCGCGCCGCGGCTCGCGATGAAATCCGCGACGCCCGCGCCCGCCTGCGTGCTGACGCCGTCGTACACGAGCACGTTCTGCTTCGGCTCGACGCGGCCGGACAGGATGTCCCACGAACTGACCGCGCGCCCCTCGGCCACGCCCCAGTCCGGCACCTGCCCGGTGAAGCTCGCGCCGCCGGTGGCCAGCACGATGATGTCGGGCTTCTCGGCGAGGATCATGCGGTCGTCGGCCGCGACGCCGAGCCGGCGATCGACGCCGAGCCGCTTCGTCTCCATGTCGAACCAGCGCACGATGCCGGCCATCTGCTCGCGCTGCGGCGCCTTCGCGGCGAGCAGGATCTGGCCGCCCACCTCCTGCTGCTTCTCGAACAGCACGACCTCGTGGCCGCGCAGCCGCGCGACGCGCGCGGCCTCCAGCCCGGCCGGTCCCGCGCCGACCACCACCACCTTGCGGCGCGGCCCGCGCGATTTCTCGATCACGTGCGGCATGGTGGCCTCGCGCGAGGTCGCCGCGTTCTGCACGCACAGCACGTCGAGGCCGTTGTACTGGCGGTCGATGCAGTAGTTCGCGCCGACGCACTGCTTGATC
This sequence comes from Burkholderia sp. GW821-FHT14F03, assembly GCF_058803765.1. Taxonomy (NCBI): domain Bacteria; kingdom Pseudomonadati; phylum Pseudomonadota; class Betaproteobacteria; order Burkholderiales; family Burkholderiaceae; genus Burkholderia; species Burkholderia sp. GW821-FHT14F03. The sequence goes on along the minus strand of NZ_JBXAPG010000006.1, from coordinate 121,719 downwards.
TCGTCCTCGCGGCCGTCGCGGATCTTGATCACCATGTGCGGATCGGCGATCTGCGCGCGCGTCATCCCGACCAGGTCGACCATGCCGTTCGCGAGCAGGCGTTCGGCCTGACCCGCGTCGCGGATGCTCTGCGCGTGCATCACCGGCAGCTTGACGACCGACTTGATGCCGGCCGCGAGATGCACGAACGGCTCGGGCGGCAGCGCCATCGGCGGCATGCAGTTCGCGAGCGTGTTGTGGGTGTCCGCGCCCGAGCCGATCACGCCGAGATAATCGATCAGCCCGGTTTCCGCCATCGCCTGCGCGATTTCCTTGAGTTGCTCGTGGTCGAGGCCGTCCTCGTGGAATTCGTCGCCGCACATGCGCAGCCCGACGCAGAAGTCGCGGCCGACCGCCTCGCGCACCGCGCGCAGCACCTCGACGCCGAAGCGCAGGCGGTTTTCCAGGCTGCCGCCCCATTCGTCGGTGCGGAAGTTGGTGCGCGGGCTCCAGAACTGGTCGATCAGGTGCTGGTGCGCGGCCGAGATCTCGATGCCGTCCATGCCCGCGTCGCGCACCCGCTTCGCGGCCGCCGCGAAATCGCCGATGATGCGGCGGATCTCCTCCGGCTCGATGATCTTCGCGTTGCCGCGATGCACGGGCTCGCGCACGCCCGAGGGCGTCATCAGGTGCGGCCAGTGCTCGCCGTGGAACGCCGAGCGCCGCCCCATGTGGGTCGCCTGGATCATGATCTTCGCGCCGTGCCGATGCATCGCCTCGGCCAGCCGCGCGAGCGGCTCGACGACCCGGTCGGTCGACAGGTTCACCGACTTCCACCAGCCCTGCGGGCTGTCGACAGACACCGGGCTCGATCCGCCGCACACGGCGAGGCCGACGCCGCCCTTGGCCTTCTCCTCGTAATAGCGGATGTAGCGGTCGCCCGGCAGGCCGCCCGGCTCCGCGTAGACCTCCGCGTGCGCGGTGCTGACGATCCGGTTGCGCAGCGTCAGCTGGTTGAGCGTCAAGGGTTTGAACAGGTGGGGATAGCGCATCGCGGGCGACCTCTGGCGTTCTCGGGTTCTCGTGGCGGATTCGTGGCGGTGGAGCGGGCCTCAGTGCGCGAGCGGCGACACCTCGAACACGCAGTGCGCGTGCCCTTCCGCCGCGCACTGCGTTTCCGCCGAGCGTGCGCGGGGCGCGCCGCGCCCGTCCGGCGCGGTGTCGTTGACCCAGTCCATCGCGCCCGCGAACCAGCCCGCGAACATGTAGCAGAGCTTGCCTTCCTTGCCCGGCTGCTGGAGCACGAACGACGAATGGCGCAGTTCGATCTTCGCGCGCGCGCGCGCCGGATCGGCCTCGATGATCGAGAACAGGCCCCAGCCGCGCTGCGACAGGCGCTTCAGGTAGTGCTCGAACACGGCCATGCCGGCCAGGCCGTGCAGCTTTGCTTCCTTGTCGCACCAGTGGTGGGCGGACTTGTAGCCGGCCTGGTAGAGAATGTCCGCATACGCCTCGACGCCAAGCGCTTCCTCGACGGCGACGTGGTTGTTCGTGAAGAAGTGGCGCGGCACGTACAGCATCGGCAGCGCGTCGGTGGTCCAGACGCCGGTATCGGGATCGACGTTGATCGGCAGTTGCGGTTGCATCGTGTGACTCCGTGAGGAAGGTTGGCCGCGCGGCTCGGGCGCAGGCGCGTCATCGTTCGCGCGCCTGCGCGGCCGGCGCGGGCGCGTTCCGATTGTGTTGTGTCGAATCGACGGGCGGGCGGTCCGGCGCGGCGCTTACGCGCCCCACACGTCCTTGAACACGCGCACCCAGTTCTCGCCCATGATCTTGCGGATGCGCGACGCCTGCCAGCCGTGGCGTTCCATCGCCGCGGTCAGGTTCGGGAATTCGCCGATCGTGCGGATGCCGTCCGGGTTGATCACCTTGCCGAAGTTCGTCAGCTGGCGGTAGCGGCCCTTGTCGTGCGTCAGCATGTCGAAGAATTCCTTCGCGAAATCCTGCGTGAAATCCGTGCCGATGCCGACCGCATCCTCGCCGATCAGGTTCACGACGTAGTCGATCGCCTCGATGTAGTCGTCGATCGTCGCCTCGATCCCGCGCTTGAGGAACGGCGCGAACATCGTCACGCCGACAAAGCCGCCCGCGTCGGCGATCTCCTTCAGCTGCGCGTCGCTCTTGTTGCGCGGGTGTTCCTTCAGGCCCGACGGCAGGCAGTGCGAATAGCACACCGGCTTCTTCGAGAACGCGATCGCTTCCGACGAAGTATGGCCGCCGACGTGCGACAGGTCGACCATGATCCCGACGCGGTTCATCTCGGTGATCACTTCCCGGCCGAAATCCGACAGCCCGCCGTCGCGTTCGTAGCAGCCCGTGCCGACGAGATTCTGCGTGTTGTAGCAAAGCTGCACGACGCGCACGCCCATGTCGGCGAACGCCTCGATATAGCCGAGGTTGTCCTCGAACGCATGCGCGTTCTGGAACCCGAGGATCACGCCGGTCTTGTTCTCCCGCTTCGCGCGGAAGATGTCTTCCGTCGTGCGCACCAGCGTCAGCAGCTCGCCGTTGTCGCGGATCTTCTTCTTCATCACGCCGATGTTGTCGACGGTCTTCGTGAAGTTCTCCCAGACCGACACCGTGCAGTTCGCGGCGGTGATGCCGCCACGGCGCATGTCCTCGAACACCGGCCTCTCGAACTTCGAGATGTTCAGCCCGTCGATGATGATGCTGTCCTGATGCAGCGTGCTCATGGTTGCTCCAGTCCTGTCGGGGCCGTCGGTTCAATAGATCGGGAAGCGTTCGCACAACGCGAAGATCTCGCGGCGCACGCGCTGTTCGGTGGCGCGGTCGCCCTCCGGGTTCGCGCGCAGCGCGTCGAACACCTCGAGGATCAGGCGGCCGACCTCGCGGAACTCGGCCGCGCCGAAGCCGCGCGTCGTGCCCGCCGGCGTGCCGAGCCGGATGCCCGACGTCACCGTGGGCTTCTCGGTGTCGAACGGGATGCCGTTCTTGTTGCAGGTGATGCCCGCGCGTTCGAGCGCCTGTTCGACCGGCGCGCCCTTCAGGCCCTTCGGGCGCAGATCGACCAGCAGCAGGTGGTTGTCGGTGCCGCCCGTGACGAGATCGACGCCGCCCGCCTTCAGCACCTCGCCGAGCGCCTGCGCGTTCGCGAGCACCTGGTCGATGTAGGTCTTGAAGTCCGCGTTCAGCACTTCACCGAACGCAACCGCCTTGCCGGCGATCACGTGCATCAGCGGGCCGCCCTGCAGGCCCGGGAACACGGCCGAGTTGATCTTCTTCGCGATCTCCTCGTCGTTGGTCAGCACGAAGCCGCCGCGCGGGCCGCGCAGCGTCTTGTGCGTGGTCGAGGTGACGACGTGCGCGTGCTCGACCGGGTTCGCGTGGCGGCCCGCGGCGATCACGCCCGCGATGTGCGCCATGTCGACCATCAGCTTCGCGCCGACGCCGTCGGCGATCGCGCGGAAGCGCGCGAAGTCGAGCTCGCGCGGGTAGGCCGAGAAGCCGGCGATGATCAGGTTCGGCTGGTGCTCCTGCGCGAGCGCCTCGACCTGGTCGTAGTCGATCCGCAGCGTGTCGCGGTTCACGCCGTACTGCACCGCGTTGAACCACTTGCCCGACAGCGCCGGCTTCGCGCCGTGCGTCAGGTGGCCGCCCGCGTCGAGCGACATGCCGAGCACCGTGTCGCCCGGCTTCGCGAGCGCGAGCATCACCGCGCCGTTCGCCTGCGCGCCGGAGTGCGGCTGCACGTTCGCGTAGCCGGCGTTGAAGATCTGCTTCACGCGCTCGATCGCGAGCGTCTCGATCTCGTCGGCGAACGCGCAGCCGCCGTAGTAGCGCTTGCCCGGATACCCTTCCGCATACTTGTTGGTCAGCACCGAACCCTGCGCCTCGAGCACCGCGCGCGACACGATGTTCTCCGACGCGATCAGCTCGACCTGCGACTGCTGGCGTTCCAGCTCCTTGAGCAGCGCGCCGCGCACCGGCGCATCGCGCTCGGCGAGCGTTTGCGAAAAGAAGGAATGGACGTTCGACATGGGGTATCCGTCACGGAATGGAATGAATCCTGCACGTGCCTGGAAGGCTGTCGCGGCGGGGGTTCCCGCGTGATCCGCCAGCGCTTCCGACGGCTCTATTCTTGTCGTTCGGATTTTTCGTCGATTGATGAATTCAGACGCTTTCTTTTCCTTTTACGACATTCGCGTCCGTTTTGAACAAGTGACCGGTCGTGCGCTTTCCCGCGCCCGGCACAGCGGCGGTGCCGGGGCCGCCCGCGACCGGTGCAGCCGCTCCCGTATACGGTGCGGCGCAGCATCGCGCGCCGCGCGCCGGCCCCCGCCGGATCTAGGGTTTAGCCGTATGGCACGCTTGTTGCGCTCGCTCCGACAATAGCCGAGCCCAGTTCCCAGGCCGCATCCGAACAGACTCAAGGAACACCCCCCCATGTCGCCCGACCGCACCGCGTCGTTGTCCCACTTCGCGTTCATGCCGCTGCCGAACTTCACGATGATCGCGTTCACGAATGCGATCGAGGTGCTCAGGATGGCCAACTACCTGAGCGGGCAGCCGCTGTACCGCTGGTCGATCATCAGCCCGCAGGGCGGCCCGGTCGCGGCGAGCAACGGCCTCACCGTCGACACCGGCCCGTCCGAATGCGCGGGCCAGCCCGACATCGTGTTCGTGTGCGGCGGCGTCGACGTGCAGCGCGCGACGGACGCCGCCCACCTGTCCACCCTGCGCCGCTTCGCCCGGGCCGGCGTCGCGCTCGGCAGCCTGTGCACCGGCACCTATGCGCTCGCGAAGTCGGGCCTGCTGTCCGGCTATGCCTGCGCGATCCATTGGGAAAACATGTCGGCGCTGAAGGAGGAGTTTCCCGATACGCGCTTCCTGAAGGAACTGTTCGTCATCGACCGCGACCGCATCACCTGCACGGGCGGCGTCGCCCCGCTCGACATGATGCTGAACCTGATCGCCGCGCGCATCGGCGCCGCGCGCGTCACGCAGATCGCCGAGCAGTTCATCGTCGAGCACGTGCGCGACATGAGCGCGCAACAGCGCATGCCGCTCGTCGCGCGGCTCGGCTCCGCGAACAAGTCGCTGTTCGAGGTGATCTCGCTGATGGAGAACAACATCGAGGAGCCGTTGTCGCGCGAGGAACTGGCGCGGCTCGCGGACATGTCGCAGCGGCAGTTGCAGCGCCTGTTCCGCGAACATCTCGGCATGACGCCGACCCACTACTACCTGACGCTGCGGCTGCGCCGCGCGCGCGAGCTGCTGTTGCAGACCGACATGTCGATCATGCACATTACAATGGCGTGCGGTTTCCAGTCGGCCTGCCATTTCAGCAAGAGCTACCGCGACGCGTTCGGCACGGCGCCGACGCGTGAACGCCGCAAGCAGGTCGCCCCGCTTGCGCAACCGGCGCTGCCGCCGCTCGGCGCGCCCCTGACAGCCCTGGCGCTGCACGCCTGACCCACCGAGGCTCGGCCTCGCGCGGGCGGCAGCCCGCAACCGAGTCCATATCCGTGTCTACTTCGTCCGACCCGCTCAGCCGCGCCTACACCGCCTACCTTAAGCATCCCGGCTGCCTGAGCGCCGTGGGGCTCGCGCGCGAGCTGCGCACGCGCGGCCATGCGCAGGAGGCGATCCGCGTCGTGCTGCACTGGGCCGACGCGGACGACGCGCCGCTGAGTCTCGCGCAGTTGGGCGTCGAGATGAACTTCCTCGGCCAGTTCGCGCAGGCGGAGCAGCTGCTGTCCCGCGCGCTGCCCGGGCTCGCGCACGACCCGAACCTGTATGTCGTCAAGTTCGAGCTGACGATCGCGCGGTACGGGCAGGGCAAGTACCACGAGGCGCACACGTTGTACCGCGAGATCCGCGACCTCGCGTGGCGCGACCAGATCGTCGATACGCTCTACCCGGTGCGCGACCCCGGCGAATACGCGTGGGCGAAGGCCAAGTTCCTCGGCCACGACGAGCCGGTCGTGGGCAAGCGCGTGCTGGTGCTGATGGAGGGCGGGGTCGGCGACCTGTTCATGTACGCGCGCTACTTCCAGCAGCTGAAGGCGGAAGGCGCGCGCGCGGTGCACGTGCAGATCGTCGACGCGGTGCGCGGCGTGCTGCCGGAGGACGACTGCATCCGCATGGCGAGCGACCTCGGCACGCTGCCCGACGAATGCGACTGCGTGACCTGGGTGTTCAACCTGTTCGCGCGCTACCAGTCGAACCCCTACTTTCCCGCGCAGGCCGCGCCGTATATCCCGACGCCGCCCGCCGAGGCGCTGCCCGAGCCGCTGCGCGCGGCGCTCGCGCCGGTTCCGGGTGTGGTGAACGTCGGGCTCGTGTGGCGCAGCGGCACCGGCGTGCGCCACGAGCCGTTCCGCTCGCTGCCGCTGCGCGCGCTGGAGCCGCTGCTGCGCACGCCCGGCTATCGCTTCCATGCCTTGCAGGTCGGCGCGCTCGACGACGACGAACGCGCGCTCTACGCGCAATACGGCATCGTCGATCTCGCGCCGTCGCTGCGCTCGTTCGCGGAGACGGCCGCCGCGCTCGGCGCGCTCGACCTGCTGGTGTCGATCGACACCGGCACCGCCCACCTCGCTGGCGCGATGGGCCGGCCCGTGTGGCTGATGCTGTCGCAGGCGGGCGACAGCCGCTGGCTCGACTGCCAGCGCCATACGCCGTGGTATCCGACGATGCGGCTGTTCCGGCAGACCACCCTCGGCGACTGGCAGGGCCCGCTCGACGCGATGGCGGCCGCGCTGGCCGCGGGCGGCGAGCCGGGCCTGCGGCTGCGCGGCTGAAGGCCGCCGCGCGCAGGCGCGGACGGCGGCCGCCGCGTCACGCGGCGTTCAGCATCCCGTGCGGATCGATCACGAACTTGCGCGGCGCGCCGCCGTCGAACTTCCGGTAGCCGTCCGGCGCCTGATCGAGCGAGATCACCGTCACGTTGACGATCTCCGCGATCGGCAGCCGGTCGTACAGGATCGCCTGCATCAGGTTGCGGTTGTACTTGAGCACCGGTGTCTGGCCCGTGAAGAACGAATGCGACTTCGCCCAGCCGAGGCCCAGGCGGATGCTCAGGCTGCCGTACTGCGCGGCCTTGTCCTTCGCGCCCGGATCGTCCGTCACGTAGAGGCCCGGAATGCCGATCGCGCCGGCGGGCCGGGTGATCTCCATCAGCGAATTCAGCACCGTGGCCGGCGCTTCCTCCGCATGCCCAGCCGAGCCGTGGCCGTGCGCCTCGAAGCCGACGCAGTCGACCGCGCAGTCGATCTCGGGCGTGCCGAGGATCTGCGCGATCTGCTCGCCGAGCGTCGCATCCTTCGACAGGTCGACCACCTCGAAGCCCATCGCCTTCGCATGCGCGAGCCGCTCCGCGTTCATGTCGCCGACGATCGTCACGGCCGCGCCGAGCAGGCGCGCCGACGCGGCCGCCGCCATCCCGACCGGGCCCGCGCCCGCGATGTACACGGTCGACCCGGGCTTCACGCCGGCCGACACCGCGCCGTGATAGCCGGTGGGCAGGATGTCGGACAGGCAGGTGAGGTCGCGGATCTTTTCCAGCGCGCGATCGCGGTCCGGGAATTTCAGCAGGTTGAAGTCCGCGTAGGGCACGAGCACGTATTCCGCCTGCCCGCCGATCCAGCCGCCCATGTCGACGTAGCCGTACGCGCCGCCCGCGCGCGCCGGATTCACGTTCAGGCACACCCCGGTATGCTGCTCGCGGCACATCGCGCAGCGTCCGCACGCGACGTTGAACGGCACCGACACGATGTCGCCGATCTTCAGCGTCTCGACGTCGCGGCCGACCTCGATCACCTCGCCGGTGATCTCGTGCCCGAGCACGAGGCCGACGGGCGCGGTCGTGCGGCCGCGCACCATGTGCTGGTCCGAACCGCAGATGTTGGTGCTGACGACCTTCAGGACCACGCCGTGGCCGATCGCCCGGCCGCTCGGATCGACCATCCTCGGATAGTCGATCGCCTGCACCTCGACCTTGCCCGGCCCCTGATACACGACACCTCGGTTGCTGCTCATCGCATTGTCTCCATGTCTCGTTGGCTTCGCATCCCGCCGCGGCGCGCCGCGGCTCGCCCACTGAGGGTAGTCCGCGCCCCGCTCCGCCACCGTGCAAAAACCGACGCGCGCTTGGCCGGCGCCGACATCCGCGCCCGCCGGGCCGGGGTCCCGTTCGTTTTTTATTGATTGAACGATCAATAAAAAACCGCTATCCTGCCGGTTCTCGTCAACCTGCCCCGCGCAAAGGAGCTCGCCATGCCGAAACTCGGAATGCGCGAAGTGCGCCGCGCGCAGCTGATCGAAGCCACCCTGCGCACGATCGACGAAGCCGGCCTGCCCGGCACCACGCTCGCCTCCGTCGCGCAGCGCGCGAACATCTCGACCGGCATCGTCAGCCACTACTTCGGCGACAAGGACGGCCTGCTCGAAGCCACCATGCGGCACGTGCTGCGCGATCTGTCGACCGCCACGGCGCGCCGCCGCCGCGCCGCGCGCAACGACCCGCGCGCCCGGCTGCGCGCGATCGTCGCCGCGAATTTCGATGCGACCCAGGTCAGCGCGCCCGTGATGAAAACCTGGCTCGCGTTCTGGTCGCAGAGCATGCACGAGCCGGCGCTCAAGCGGCTGCAGCGCGTCAACACGCGGCGGCTCCATTCGAACCTGAGCGCCGAGTTCGGCCGCGCGCTGTCGCGCCCCCGGGCGCGCCAGGCCGCGAGCGGGCTCGCCGCGCTGATCGACGGGCTGTGGCTGCGCGGCGCGCTCGCCGGCGAACCGATCGACACCCGGGCCGCGCTGCGGCTCGCCAACGACTACATCGACCTGCTGCTCGCGCCGCACGCGTGACGCTCAGCTCGCCACTCAAGAAGGAGCTCTCCATGTCTGTCTACGGTCTGCAACGTCTCTACATCGGCGGCGAATACGTCGACGCCACGGGTGGCGCCACCTTCGACACGTTCGACCCCGCCACCGGCGAGCGGCTCGCCACGGTCCAGCAGGCGAGCGCCGCCGACGTCGACCGCGCCGTCGCGTCCGCGCGGGAAGGCCAGCGCGCCTGGGCCGCGCTGACCGCGATGCAGCGCTCGCGCATCCTGCGCCGCGCGGTCGAGCTGCTGCGCGCGCACAACGACGCGCTCGCCGAGCTTGAAATGCGCGACACCGGCAAGCCGCTCGCCGAGACACGCGCGGTCGACATCGTCACCGGCGCCGACGTGATCGAGTACTACGCGGGCCTCGCGACCGCGCTCGAAGGCCTGCAGGTGCCGCTGCGCCCCGAATCGTTCGTCTACACGCGGCGCGAGCCGCTCGGCGTGTGCGCGGGCATCGGCGCATGGAACTACCCGATCCAGATCGCATGCTGGAAAAGCGCGCCCGCGCTCGCGGCCGGCAACGCGATGATCTTCAAGCCGAGCGAGGTCACGCCGCTGTCGGCGCTCAAGCTCGCGGAGATCTACACCGAGGCCGGCGTGCCGCCCGGCGTGTTCAACGTCGTGCAGGGCGACGGCTCGGCCGGCGCGCTGTTGACCGCGCATCCGGGCATCGCCAAGGTGTCGTTCACGGGCGGCGTCGAGACCGGCAAGAAGGTGATGTCGCTCGCGGGCGCGTCCTCGCTGAAGGAAGTGACGATGGAGCTCGGCGGCAAGTCGCCGCTCATCGTGTTCGACGACGCCGACCTCGATCGCGCGGCCGACATCGCGGTCACCGCGAACTTCTTCAGCGCGGGCCAGGTGTGCACGAACGGCACGCGCGTGTTCGTGCAGCGCGCGGTGAAGGATGCCTTCGTCGCGCGCGTGCTCGAACGGGTCGAGCGCATCCGCGTGGGCAGGCCGTCCGATCCGGACACCAACTTCGGCCCGCTCGCGAGCGCCGCGCAGCTCGACAAGGTGCTCGCCTACATCGCGAGCGGCAAGACCGAGGGCGCCAGGCTGCTCGCGGGCGGCGAACGCCTCGTCGACGGCCACTTCGCGCAGGGCCAGTACGTCGCGCCGACCGTGTTCGGCGACTGCCGCGACGACATGAAGATCGTCCGCGAGGAAATCTTCGGGCCGGTGATGAGCGTGCTCGAATTCGAGACCGAGGACGAGGCGATCGCGCGCGCGAACGACACCGAGTACGGGCTCGCGGCGGGCGTCGTCACCGAGAATCTCGCGCGCGCGCACCGCGCGATCCATCGCCTCGAAGCGGGCATCTGCTGGATCAACACCTGGGGCGAATCGCCGGCGGAAATGCCGGTCGGCGGCTACAAGCAGTCGGGCGTCGGCCGCGAGAACGGCATCACGACGCTCGAGCACTACACCCGGATCAAGTCGGTGCAGGTCGAGCTGGGCCGCTACCAGCCGGTATTCTGAGGAGGAGCGCGACGTGACGATACGCGAATACGACTACATCATCTGCGGCGCGGGCTCGGCGGGCAATGTGCTCGCCACGCGCCTGACCGAGGATCCGGACGTCACGGTGCTGCTGCTGGAGGCGGGCGGCCCCGACCACCGGTTCGATTTCCGCACCCAGATGCCGGCCGCGCTGGCCTTCCCGCTGCAGGGCCGCCGCTACAACTGGGCCTACGAGACCGACCCCGAGCCGCACATGAACAACCGCCGCATGGAGTGCGGGCGCGGCAAGGGGCTCGGCGGCTCGTCGCTGATCAACGGCATGTGCTACATCCGCGGCAACGCGCTCGACTACGACGGCTGGGCGCAGCACAAGGGCCTGGAGGACTGGACCTACCTCGACTGCCTGCCCTACTTCCGCAAGGCGGAAACCCGCGACGCCGGCCCCAACGACTATCACGGCGGCGACGGCCCGGTCTCGGTCGCCACGAGCCGGCCCGGCGTCAATCCGCTGTTCGAGGCGATGGTCGAGGCCGGCGTGCAGGCCGGCTACCCGCGCACCGACGACCTGAACGGCTACCGACAGGAAGGCTTCGGCCCGATGGACCGCACCGTCACGCCGCGCGGCCGCCGCGCGTCGACCGCGCGCGGCTACCTCGACCAGGCGCGCCCGCGCCCGAACCTGAGCATCGTCACGCACGCGCTGGCCGATCGCATCCTGTTCTCCGGCAAGCGCGCGACGGGCGTCGAATTCCTGCGCGGCGACACGCGCCTCACCGCGCACGCGCGCCGCGAAGTGCTGGTGTGCAGCGGCGCGATCGCCTCGCCGCAGTTGCTGCAACGCTCGGGCGTCGGCCCCGGCGCGTGGCTCGCCGAACTCGACATCCCGGTGGTGCTCGACCTGCCCGGCGTCGGCCGGAACCTGCAGGACCACCTGGAGATGTACATCCAGTACGCGTGCAAGGAACCGGTCTCGCTGTACCCGGCGCTCAAGCTGCACAACCAGCCCCGGATCGGGCTCGAATGGATGCTCAACGGCACCGGCATCGGCGCGAGCAACCACTTCGAGGCGGGCGGCTTCATCCGCACCCGCGACGACGACCCCTGGCCGAACATCCAGTATCACTTCCTTCCCGTCGCGATCAACTACAACGGCTCGAACGCGATCGACATGCACGGCTTCCAGGCCCACGTCGGCTCGATGCGCTCGCCGAGCCGCGGCCGCGTGAAGCTGCGCTCGCGCGATCCGCACGCGCACCCGAGCATCCTGTTCAACTACATGGCCGAGCCGCTCGACTGGCGCGAGTTCCGCGACGCGATCCGCGCGACCCGCGAGATCATGCGCCAGCCCGCGCTCGACCGTTATCGCGGCGAGGAGCTAAATCCCGGCGCGCAGCTGACGAGCGACGCCGAACTCGATGCGTTCGTGCGCGATCGCGCCGAGACCGCGTTCCACCCGTCCTGCTCGTGCAAGATGGGTTACGACGACCTTTCAGTCGTCGATCACGAAGGGCGCGTGCACGGTCTCGAAGGGCTGCGCGTCGTCGACGCGTCGATCATGCCGATCATCACGACCGGCAACCTGAACGCGCCGACCATCATGATCGCGGAGAAGATCGCCGACCGGATCCGCGGGCGCGCCCCGCTCGCGCGTTCGAACGCGGCCTACTACGTCGCGAACGGCGCGCCCGCGCGCGGCAAGGCGCCCATGCGGGCGCCGCAGGCCGCGTAAGCCGGTACCCCGCGCGGGCGCGTCATGCGCCCGCGCGCCGGCCGCGGCGCGGGTGGCACACCGCCTGCTGCACGTCGCCTGATGCACGACGCCCCCGCCCACCTTGCCGGCCATTGCGCGCCGGCATTCAACAAATCCCACCCAACCTCCTCCATCGTTCGCCTTTCCCGAACAACCGGACGGTGTTTTCACCAGATCGGCAAATCCCCGAACCCGTTGTTAAGATAGCGATCCCGCTCCCGCTGGAAAGCTTATGACCGCTGCGCCTAACGTTGCAGACGCCCGTCCGTGCGCGGACGCCCCGAGCCCCACCGCGCCGTCGCCGACGCCCAAGTCCATGCAGACGATCCTCTCCGTTTCGAATCTCTCGAAGACCTACGCGACCGGCCAGCGCTCGCTGAACCAGGTCAACCTCGCGATCCGCGCGGGCGAGATCTTCGCGCTGCTCGGGCCGAACGGCGCGGGCAAGACCACGCTGATCAGCGCGATCTGTGGCATCGTCACGCCGACCGAGGGCAGCGTGACGGTCGCCGGCCACGACATCGTGCACAATTACCGCGCGGCGCGCGCGCAGATCGGCCTCGTGCCGCAGGAACTCACGACCGACACCTTCGAGACGGTGCGCGCGACCGTCAGCTACAGCCGCGGCCTGTTCGGCAAGCCGGCCAACCCCGCCCTCATCGAGAAGATCCTCAAGGACCTGTCGCTGTGGGACAAGCGCGACGCGAAGATGCTCACGCTGTCGGGCGGCATGAAGCGCCGCGTGATGATCGCCAAGGCCTTGTCGCACGAGCCGCGCATCCTGTTCCTCGACGAGCCGACGGCCGGCGTCGACGTCGAGCTGCGGCGCGACATGTGGCGGCTCGTCAGCGAGCTGCGCGCGAGCGGCGTGACGATCGTGCTGACGACGCACTACATCGACGAAGCCGAGGAGATGGCCGACCGGATCGGCATCATCAACGCGGGCGAGATCATGCTGGTCGAGGAAAAGGCCGACCTGATGCGCACGCTCGGCAAGAAGCAGCTGACGCTGCAGCTCGACGCGCCGCTCGCGCGCGTGCCCGACGCGCTCGACGCCTACCGCCTCGAACTCACGCACGACGGCGCGGAGCTGGTGTACACCTACGACACGCAGCAGGAATCGACCCGCATCGTCGCGCTGCTGAACGCGCTCGGCGCGGCCGGCATCGGCTTTCGCGACCTGCGCACCACGCAGAGCTCGCTGGAGGACATCTTCGTCAACCTGGTCGGCGCGCGCCGCGACCGCGCATCCGGGGAGCAAGCCCGATGAATTTCCATGCGCTCCGCGCGATCTATCGCGCCGAAATGGGCCGCACCCGCCGCACGCTGATGCAGAGCGTGATCGCCCCCGTGATCTCCACGGCGCTGTACTTCGTCGTGTTCGGCTCCGCGATCGGCTCGCGCATCAGCGACGTCAACGGCATCGGCTACGGCTCGTTCATCGTGCCCGGCCTGATCATGCTGTCGCTGCTGTCGCAGAGCATCGCGAACGCCTCGTTCGCGATCTACTTCCCGCGCTTCATCGGCACGATCTACGAGCTGCTGTCCGCGCCGGTGTCGTACTGGGAGATCGTCATCGCCTATGTCGGCGCGTCCGCGACCAAATCGCTCGTGCTCGGCCTGATCATCCTCGCGACCGCGACGCTGTTCGTGCCGCTGCAGATCCTGCATCCGTTCTGGATGGTGCTGTTCCTCGTGCTCACCTCGGTCACGTTCAGCCTGTTCGGCTTCGTGATCGGGATCTGGGCCGACAGCTTCGAGAAGCTCCAGGTGGTGCCGCTCCTGATCATCACGCCGCTCACCTTTCTCGGCGGCAGCTTCTACTCGGTCGACATGCTGCCGCCCGCGTGGCGCGTGGTCGCGCTGTTCAACCCGATCGTCTATCTGATCTCCGGGTTCCGCTGGTCGTTCTACGGGCTCGCCGACGTGCATGTCGGGCTGAGCCTCGCCGCGACCCTGCTGTTCCTCGCGATCCTGCTCGGGGTGACCGCGTGGATCTTCCGCACCGGGTATCGCCTCAAGCACTGACGCCGGACGGGCGGGCGCGCCGCCGGCGCGCCCGTTCGAGCCCGACATCGGGTTCGCTCCCTATCGACACACGCAGTCTGCCGCGTATCATGATTTGATCGGCCCAGCCGCATCACACCGCCCCAGGCCGCCCTCGCACCAGAGGTCGCCATGCCCACCGCTACCGCCGCTTCTCCCCCCAACGCCGCCGCCCGGCTCGAACGCCTGCCGTTCTCCGGCTATCACCGGCTGATTTTCTTCATCATCGCCGTCGCGTTCTTCTTCGATTCGGTCGATCTCGGCATGATGACCTTCCTGCTCGGCTCGATCCGCCATGAATTCGGACTGTCGACCGCGATGGCGGGCCTCGTCGCGAGCGCGAGCTTCTTCGGCATGGGGCTCGGCGCGGCGGTGGCCGGCCTGCTCGCCGACCGCTTCGGCCGCCGTCCGGTGTTCCAGTGGAGCATGGTGCTGTGGGGCCTCGCGTCCTGGCTGTGCTCGACCGCGCAGAGCGTCGATGCGCTCCTCGTCTACCGCGTGCTGCTCGGCATCGGCATGGGCATGGAATTCCCGATCGCGCAGACGCTGCTGTCCGAGTTCGTGTCCGTCGCGTGGCGCGGCCGGGCGACCGCGCTGCTGAACGGCTGCTGGCCGCTCGGCTTCATCACGGCCGGCCTCATCGCCTACTTCGTGCTGCCGAGCTTCGGCTGGCGCGCCGTGTTCGCGCTGCTCGCGGTGCCCGCCGTGTTCGTGCTCGTGGTGCGCCGGCTCGTGCCCGAGTCGCCGCGCTGGCTCGAACACCACGGCCGGCTCGCGGATGCCGCGCGCGTGCTCGCGCAGATCGAGGCGAGGGTGATGCGCTCGACCGGCGCGACCCATCTGCCGGAACCGGCGCAGTACGTCAGCGCACCCGCCGCGCCGCATCCACGCGGCGCGTTCCGCGAGATCTGGAGCAGCGGCTACCGGCGTCACACGACGATGGTCTGGCTGCTGTGGTTCTTCTCGCTGCTCGGCTTCTACGGTCTCACCTCATGGCTCGGCGCGCTGCTCCAGCACGCGGGCTTCGCGCTCACGCAATCGGTGTACTACACGATGCTGATCTCGCTCGGCGGCGTGCCGGGATTTCTGTGCGCGGCCTGGCTCGTCGAGCACTGGGGGCGCAAGCCGACCTGCATCGCCTCGCTCGCGGGCAGCGCGGTGATGGCCTTCGCCTATGGCCAGACCGCGCTGCATGGCGCAAGCGTCGCGCTGCTGATCGGCACCGGCCTCGCCATGCAATTCTTCCTGTTCGGGATGTGCGCGGTGTTGTACGCCTACACGCCGGAGCTGTACGGCACCGGCGCGCGCGCCACCGGCTCGGGCTTCGCGTCGGCGGTCGGCCGGATCGGGTCGCTGATCGGGCCGGCCGTCGTCGGGATCGTGCTGCCGGTGTTCGGCCAGGGCGGCGTGTTCACGCTCGGGGCGCTGTCGTTCGCGGTGGCGGCGGGCGCGGTGTGGCTGCTCGGCATCGAGACCAAGGGGCTCGCGTTCTAGGCGCGGACGTCGCAACACCCGGGCGCGCCGCACCGCTTGCCCTGCCCGCCGCGAACCGGGCGCACAGCATGCGCAACGCGTCACGCCCGCTCCGGCGTTCAGATGAATGCCTTGCGAGTGATCGCCCCAGCACCGACGCCGGGCAGGCCCGCCGCCGATGGCGCGCCCGTTCCACCCCGACGCCGGTTTCCTTCTATGGCGGCGATTAATGGTCGCATCTACTGACCGGACCGGCCCCGCGGCGTCCCGCCGCCCGGGCCGCTTCCGCGCCAGAGGTCGACATGCCCGCCGCTCCCGTTTCCGCCCCCGCCAGCGCCGCCGCCCGGCTCGAACGCCTGCCGTTCTCCGGCTATCACCGGCTGATCTTCATCATCATCGCCGTCGCGTTCTTCTTCGACTCGGTCGATCTCGGCATGATGACCTTCCTGCTCGGCTCGATCCGCCATGAATTCGGGCTGTCGACCGCGATGGCGGGCCTCGTCGCGAGTGCGAGCTTCTTCGGCATGGTGCTCGGCGCGGCGGTGGCCGGCCTGCTCGCCGACCGCTTCGGCCGCCGCCCGGTGTTCCAGTGGAGCATGGTGCTGTGGGGCCTCGCGTCCTGGCTGTGCTCGACCGCGCAAAGCGTCGACGCGCTGATCCTCTATCGCGTGCTGCTCGGCGTCGGCATGGGCATGGAATTCCCGATCGCGCAGACGCTGCTGTCCGAGTTCGTGCCCGCCGCGCGGCGCGGCCGGCTGATCGCGCTGATGGACGGCTTCTGGCCGCTCGGTTTCATCACGGCCGGCCTCATCGCCTACTTCGTGCTGCCGAGCTTCGGCTGGCGCACCGTGTTCGCGCTGCTCGCGGTGCCCGCCGTGTTCGTGCTCGTGGTGCGCCGGCTCGTACCCGAGTCGCCGCGCTGGCTCGAACACCGCGGCCGGCTCGCGGACGCCGCGCGCGTACTCGCGCAGATCGAGGCGAAGGTGATGCGCTCGACCGGCGCCGCGCAGTTGCCGGAACCCGCACGGCATGCCGTCGCGCCGGCGGCGCCCCATGCGCGCGGCGCGTTCCGCGAGATCTGGAGCGCCGGCTACCGGCGTCGCACGACGATGGTCTGGCTGCTGTGGTTCTTCGCGCTGCTCGGCTTCTACGGTCTCACTTCATGGCTCGGCGCGCTGCTCCAGCAGGCCGGCTTCGCGGTCACGCAATCGGTGTACTACACGATGCTGATCTCGCTCGGCGGCGTGCCGGGCTTTCTGTGCGCGGCGTGGCTCGTCGAGCGCTGGGGGCGCAAGCCGACCTGCATCGCCTCGCTCGCGGGCGGCGCGGTGATGGCCTTCGCCTATGGCCAGACCGCGCTGCATGGCGCGAGCGTCGCGCTGCTGATCGGCACCGGCCTCGCCATGCAGTTCTTCCTGTTCGGCATGTGGGCGGTGCTGTACACCTACACGCCGGAGCTCTACGGCACCGGCGCGCGCGCCACCGGCTCGGGCTTCGCGTCGGCGATCGGCCGGGTCGGGTCGCTGATCGGGCCGTCCGTCGTCGGGGTCGTGCTGCCGGTGTTCGGCCAGGGCGGCGTGTTCACGCTCGGGGCGCTGTCGTTCGCGGCGGCGGCGGGCGCGGTGTGGCTGCTCGGCATCGAGACCAGGGGGCTCGCGCTGGAGGAACTCGCGTCGCACGACGACGAGGCGCGCCGCGCGCCCGTCGCCCTGCCCGTCGCGGACTGAGCGCGCCACGGGGGCGGCCGCGCAGCGCGTCTCACGCGGCCTCGCCCTGGAATTCCTCGATGAGTTCAAACTCTTTGACAAGTCCCCCCCCTTCGGGGATGTACTATCAGTGCGCGGATACGTGGGACGAGCGTCCAACCCGTTGAGCGGCGGAGCACCTGAATTGTCCCCTGCGTCGATCCGCGTCTCGGCGAATGGTCGTCCCGATGCATCGGGACGCGACCCGGGCAGCCGCCCATCTGCCATCGCGCGAGGCCATATTGGGGTCTCGAAGAATGGCTGAATCGCGCAGAACCATCCAGACTCGCCGCACACGACGGATTGCCCTTTCAGCATGGGAACAGCAATGACCAATCGTCAGGAATTCTTCGAATCAGTCTATAGGAACAACCTCTGGGGAAGCGACGAGAGCCGCTCCGGTCAAGGCTCGGCCTTGTGGTACACGAAGCGCTTGATCGAAGCGCTGCCGTCCGCCCTGCGCCAGTTGGGCGTGTCGCGCCTGCTCGACGTGCCGTGCGGCGACTTCAACTGGATGAAGGAGGTCGACCTGACAGGCGTCGACTACATCGGCGGCGACATCGTCCCCGCGTTGGTCGCATCCAATACGGCTGCGTACGGATCGCCTTCGCGGCGCTTCATGTCGCTGGACCTCGTGAGCGACGCCCTGCCCGCGGCGGACCTGATCTTCATCCGCGATTGTTTCATCCATTTCTCGAACGATCTTGTTTTCCAGTCATTGGAAAACATCGCCAAGAGCGACATCAAATACATGTGCGTCAGTTCGATATCGCCGACATTTCACCCCGATGTGACCAATTTCGATCTGGATCGCACTCAGGCCGGCGTCAATTTCGAATTTCGTCCGATCCAGTTCCGATCGGCCCCGTTCTCATTTCCGCCACCGGTGCTGGAACTGGCGGACGGGATAGAAGGGACGACGGATTGGCACGCTTCGATGACGATATGGGAAGTGGAAACGTTGAGGCAGGTGCTGAAATCGCGTGCCTGAGCCGCGGGCCCCGTATTGCGGGGCCTGACCACTGACGAACCCCATGTTTTCCAGAGCGTGGGGGTTCGTTTTTCTGGCAAGCGGTCGAACGGTGGAGCGATGCAGGCAGGTGTCGCGGGTGACGTGTCGGGTATGGCGTGCCCGACTCGATGCGACGCGATGCACCCGTTCGCGCCCTCAGATGTGCTGATTGCCTGCCGCCTTCGTTCTCGCCAGAACCTCGGCGCGCCTGAGCGCAGCGTAGACGGCCATCGCGCGTCCGCAACATGCAGACGCGCCTCACCTCGATCAGCGAGCCCGTGTCACGCGCAAGCCCGGGGCGGGCCTTGCGCATCCCGGGCTCCCTTCTCCGGCTAGGAACGCCCCGCGTTCACGCGAGCGCCCCGTACCGCATCATGCGCATCGCGCATCGCATCGGCTCCCGCCTCCCCCGGCAGTTCATCCAGCGCCCGATGATTGGTGCGCGGGCCGAACACCCCGATCGACAGCACCACGACCAGCATGCTGCCGCCGATCAGCACGAACACCGCCGGCACGCCCGCGCGCTCCAGCAAGAGCGCGACGAGGAAACTGCTCGCGATGCCCGTGAGCCGCCCGATCGAATGAACGAAGCCGAGCGCGCGCGAGCGGATCTCGGTCGGGAACACCTCGGCCTGATACGCGGTGCCGTTGCTCGCGAGCACGGTATTGCACAGCGTGACCAGCACGCCGAACGCGATCACGAAGGCCGCCTGCGCGGACAACGCGAACGCGGTGCCGAACAGCGCGACGCCCGCCGCCGACGCCACGATCAGCCACTTGCGCTCGATCCGGTCGGCCAGCAGACCCGCGATGAACGGCGACACCGGATACGCGAACGCGATCACGAACGCATACCAGAGGCTCTTCGTGATCGTCGCGCCCTGCGCGGCGAGCAGCGTCGGCAGCCACTGGCTGAAGCCGAAGAAGCCGATGCTGAGGAACGCGTTGAACGCGATCAGCATCAGTGTGCGGCCGCGATGATGGCGATCCCACATCGACACGCGTCGCACGCCCGCCGCCGCGCTCGATTCCATCGCGACGGGCGCGGGCAGCGGCCGGCCGGTTTCCCGCTCGACCGCGCGTTCGAGCGCGCCCAGCACATCCTCGGCCTCGGCTCCGCGGCCGACCCGTGCGAGCCAGCGCGGCGATTCGGGCAGGCGCGACTGCAGCCACCACACCACCACCGCGCCGCTGCCGCCGAGCAGCACGACCCAGCGCCAGCCGGACACCCCGAGCGGCGCGCGCGGCACCCACAGCCACGACACGAACGCGAGCACCGGCATCGCCAGATAGCCGATCGCGAAACACAGCGCGAACGCGCGGCCGCGCACGGCCTTCGGCACCAGCTCGGTCAGGAACGCGCCGATCGTGATCAGTTCCGCGCCAATTCCGCAGCCGGCGACGAAGCGGCACAGCAGGATGCCGAGCGCGCTCGACTGCACGCACATCGCGAGGCTCGCGGCCGTGTACAGCAGCAGCGCGCCCGTGAACAGCGCGCGCCGCCCGAAGCGATCGGCGAGGCGGGACACGAACATCTCGCCGACGAACAATCCGGCAAAGGTGGCCGCGCCGAGCGCGCCCTGGTCCGACATGCCGAGCACGCCGTGCGCGCCCGCGTGGAAGATGCCGTCGCGGATCAGGCCGGGCGGCAGATAGGTCATCTGGAACAGGTCGTAGACCTCGAAGAAGCCGCCGACGCTCAGGAACAGGACGAGCTTCCAGATGCTGGCGGTCGCCGGCAGGCGGTCGATCCGCGCGGCGATGGATGACGGATGGAACGATGACATGTGCTTTCCTCGGATGGCTGCCGGGCCGCGCGGCCCGGCGGGATGCGCCGCTCAGACGGTCGCGACCGGGTTGACGGGCGACCCCACCAGCCCGCGGATATGCAGCGGCGGCGCGGTCAGCAGGAACCGGTTGCGCCCCTTCCCCCGCAACCACGTCGCCAGCGGCGTCAGGTGCCACAGCTCCCCAAGGTGAATCCCAAGCTTGAACAGGCACAGCTCGTGCAACGGCATCGCCGCCCCGCGCTCCGCCTTCGCTCCCGCCCCCTTCGGACGCTCCTCCACCGCGTGATTGTCCGCCGCCAGCACCGACAGCCCGCTCTCGTCCACCCACCTCAACAGCCTCTCGTCCGCGCTGTCCAGCACGCAGCACTGCGACAGCGTGTCTCCTTCTCCCATCTCGTCCTTCAACAACAACTCCGCGAAGCCCGTGTGGATGCACACCATGTCACCGCGCTCCACCCGCACTCCATCCACGTCCATCACACGCATCAGCTGCTCGTAGCCCACCTTCGTCCGGCCCAGCCCGAAGTGATGCCGCAGGTCGATCAACACCCCGCGACCCTGCACGCCCGTCGCCGCCATCACCTCGATCCCCAGCGCCTCCGCGCCGCCGCGCACCGCGCCCTGTTCCGGCACCCGCACGTGTTCGCCCAACCGGTAGCCGTTGTAGAACACCGCTTCCGCCTCCCCGTCTCCATCCGCGTCGAACAGCCCGCCCACGTGCGACAGCGCATCCCACTGCGTCGAGAATTGCGAGTGCATGCAGAACACGTCGTCGCACACCACGTCCGTCGCGTTCGCGATCTGCTCTTCCGCCCTATAACCGAAGTACGGCCGCTCGTTCAGCAGCGCCGGCATGATCGCCGGCGGCTTCCTGCGCGCGTTCAACCCGCCCCCGCGCGGCACGTCCAGCGGCAGGCTCAACGAGAACGTCAAACCCTCCCGCACTTCCGCCGCCCCCTCGCGCACCTTCTCCGGCGTCAGCCAGTTCAAGCGCCCCTTCTGATCGTCCGGACCGAATTCCCCCCAGTTCGAACCCGGCGGCCGGTGTGTCCAGCGTGCTCCCATCGTGTCCCCTCCAATTGGTTTCGTTCGCATGACCGCGCGCGCGGCCGTCCATCGCGGCCGCGTCGCGCGGGTACGTCGACGCGCCGCCCGCTACGCCGCGCGAATCACCTTCTGCTCGACGAGCCGCGCATATTCGTCCTCGCCGAGCAGCGGCAGCAGGATCTCGCGGTTGTGCTCGCCCAGGCCCGGCGCGGGACGCCGGAAGGTGCCGGGCGTCTCCGACAGGCGCGGCGCGATGTTGTGCATCGGCAGGCTGCCCACCTCGTCGTCGGGCAACTCGACCAGCGCCTCGCGCTCGATCACATAGTGATCCTGAACGATCTGGGCAATATCCTGGATCGGGCCGACCGTCACGCCCGACTCCTCGAAAAACGCGAGGTTCTCGGCAAGGTCGCGCGCGGCGATGAATTCGCCGACGATCGCATCGAGCGCGTCCGCATGCTGCACGCGCTGCACGTTGGTCGCGTAGCGCGGATCGTCGATCAGATCGGCGCGGCCGATCGCGCGGAACAGGCGTTCCGCCATCGCCTGCGTCGAACTCGACAGGCACAGCCACTTGTCGTCGCGGGTGCGGTAGGCATTGCGCGGCGCGGTGTTCGACGAACGGCTGCCGGTGCGCGCCTTGATCTTGCCCGTCATCACGTAGTTCGCCGCCGCCGGCCCGAGGATCGACAGCAGCGGCTCGAACAGCGACACGTCGATCACCTGCCCGGCCGCGTGCTGCGCGTCGCGCGCGTGCAGCGCGACCAGCACCGCGATCGCGCCGGACAGCCCCGCCGTCATGTCGCCGAGGAACATCGGCGGCAGCACCGGCTCGCGATCCGCGAAGCCGTTGATCGCCGCAAACCCCGCATAGCCTTCCGCCAGCGTGCCGAACCCCGGCTTGTGACGGTAGGGCCCTGTCTGCCCCCAGCCGGAGATCCGCGCGATCACGAGCGACGGCTGCACCGCGAACAGATCGTCCGGACCGAGGCCCATCTGCTCCGCGACGCCGGGCTTGAAGCTCTCGATGAACACGTCGGCGTCGCGCGCCAGGCGACGCACGATCTCGCGCCCCTCGGGCGTGCGCAGGTCGACGCACACGCTGCGCTTGTTGCGCCCGTAAACCTTCCAGTTGGTGCTGATGCCGCCCGCGCCGACCGCGCGCAGCGTATCGCCGCGCTCGCTCTCGACCTTCACCACGTCCGCGCCGAAGTCCGCGAGCTGCACACTCAGCATGTTGCCCGCCATCAACCGCGACAAGTCCACCACGCGCACGCCGGCGAGCGGCCCCTGCGCGTCCGGGTCGAAGCGCTTCGGGTGAATCGGACCGGCAGGCGCGCGACGGCGCCCGCCTGCCGCCTGCGCGGCTTGCGTCTCTGGAACGAACATCGATGTCTCCTGGTTGTGAGTGTGGGTAAGGTCCGCCGCCCGGCGCCGCTACTCGTGCAGCGCGCCGAGCGCGTCGGCGGCGGCGCTGCCCGCGCCCGCGGGCAGGTCGCCGCCGAGCACGTGCGTCAGTTCCTGCGCGGCCGCCTGCACGAGCGGCAGGTATTCCGCCAGCACCTTCTTGTTGAAGCGAAACAGCGGCACGCCCAGCGAGATCGCACCGCTCAACAGCCGGCCGACGCCGAACGCCGGGCACGCGACCGCCGCGCTCTCCGGGTCGCGCTCGCCCTGCGACACGGCGTAACCCAGCTCGACCGTCTTGTCGTGATCGCCGCCGCGCGCGCCGGAGAACGCGAGCAGCACGCGCCCCGCCGCGCCGGCCTCCAGCGGAAAGCGGTCGCCCTCGCGCAGATGCGTGCGCACCGCGCGCTGCGCCTGGAAGCGGAACAGGCAGACCCGCTGGTCGCCCTCGCGCACGTAGTACGCGGCCGTCTCGCCCGTCTGCGCCGACAGGCGCGAGAGGATCGGCGCGACATGCTCGCGCAGCTGGAACGACTCGCGGTACATCATGCCCAGCTGGAACACGGCGGGCCCGAGCACGTAGCGCCCGTCCGGCAGGCGCTTGATGAAACGGAACTGTTCGAGCGACTCGAACATCCGCAGCAGCGTGCTCATGTTCAGGCCGGTCGCCTCGCTGACCTGCGCGAGCATCAGCCCGTTGGGCGCGTCGCCGAACGCGAGCAGCGCGGTCAGCGCACGGTTGACGGCGGCCACGCCGCCTTCTGGCTCTTTACTCATGTCCACCTCTTCCGGGGCCGGACGACGCCGCCGAGACCTCGCCCAGAGCCTCTTAAAAATAAAAGTCACTTTCATTATACGCAGAAGCTTTGAATCGGCAACCTTGACCGCACCCGGACAAGCCCGGCCAACTTCGCGCATCTCCCCGCTAATTCTAGGCGTTAACCATAGCCTTGACGAATTGCCCCATCACCCACAAAAATAAAAGTGACTTTCATTTTTTGGAAACATGATGACTGTACCGACCCAACCCGTTTGGCGTTCGATGCTCTACGTGCCCGCCCACGTACCCCGTTTCGTCGACAAGGCCGCGGGCAGCGCGGCCGATGCGCTGATCCTCGACCTCGAGGACAGCGTCCCGCCCGCGCAGAAGGAAGCGGCGCGCGCGACCCTCGCGGCGAGCGTGCCGCTGTTCGCCGCCGCCGGCCACGACGTGCTGGTGCGCGTGAACGATCCGCTCGACCTGCTGGTGCCGGACCTGCGCGCGGCGGTCGCGGCCGGCGCGCACGGGGTGGTGCTGCCCAAGGTGCGCGGCGCGTCGCATCTCGAAGCGATCGACGCGTTGCTCGATTCGCTCGAAGACGCGGCCGGCGCGTCGCCGGGCGCGACCCGGGTCATCGCGATCATCGAGACCCCGCGCGCCTTTCAGGCGATGGAGCGCATCGCGCGCGCGTCGCCGCGCGTCGCCGCGATGATGCTGGGCGGCGGCGACTTCGCGCTGAACTGCGAGAGCGCCGCCAGCGCCGACGTGCTGCGCGTGCCGAAGCAGCTGCTGGTGATCGCCGCGCGCGCGGCCGGGGTCCAGCCGCTCGGCCTGCTCGGCGGGCTCGACGAGCTGCGCGACCTCGATGCGTTCGAGCGCATCGCGCGCGCCTCCGCCGAACTCGGCTACGCGGGCGCGACCTGCATCCACCCGCTCCAGGTCGACGCGCTCAACCGCGCGTTCCGGCCGGACGAGGCCGCCGTGCGCGACGCGCGCGCGCTGCTCGCCGCCTACGAGGACGCGCGCGCCGACGGCCGCGGCGCCTTGCGCATCGACGGCAAGATGGTCGATGCGCCCGGCGTCGCCCGCGCGCGCCGCATCCTCGCGCGCGACGCGGCGGTGCGCGCGCGCCTCGACACGCGCGACGCCCGATGAATCCTTGCCGCCCCGCGCCGCGCGCGCGTCGCCGCCTGTTTGCCCTGCGCCCCGGATGACGCGGCGGGCGGCGCGCCTCCCCAAGCGCCGCCCGCCCCGCGCGACACACAACAAAACCAAACCGGAGACAAACAATGGGCAAGCGGATGTCCGCGCTCTGCGGGCTGGGCTTCGTCTCGGCCGGCGCGTGCGCGCAGGCCAACCTGACGCTGTACGGCGTCGCCGACGTCTACACCGAATTCCTGACCGGCCAGGCCGGCCCGGGCGGCAGCGCCGCCACGCTGGTGCGCATGGCGTCGGGCGGCAAGAGCGGCTCGCGCTGGGGGCTGAAGGGCGTCGAGGATCTCGGCGGCGGCTGGCAGGCTGCGTTCCGACTCGAAAGCAGCATCAACATGAACAACGGCACGGGCGTCGGCGCGGGCGGCTTCGACCGCGGCGCGTGGGTCGCGCTGCAACACCCGCAGTGGGGCGCGCTGCGGCTCGGCCGCCAGTACACGACGCTGTTCGACATCATGGAGCGCTACTCGCCGACGGGCGCGTATTCGACGATCTACGAACCGGACGGCGCGATCGTGGGCTTGAACTACCGCGAGAACAATGTCGCCAAGTACCTGGCCAAGCTCGGCGCGCTGACGGTCGAGGCGCACTATGCGTTCAGCAACACGGCGGGCGCGTTCCAGTCCGGCGCGGCCTACGGCGCGGGCTTCGATTACTCGGGTGGCCCGTTCTCGGCCGCCGCCGCGTTCGACGACGTCCACACCCCGCAGCCGGGCGGCTTCGCGCACTTCCGGCGCTACGCGGCGTCGGCGATCGTCTATCTCGATCGCGCGCAGCTGATCGGCGGCGTGGCGCACGGGCAGAGCAACATCAACACCGCGTCGGTCGTGACGAACTTCACGCTCTGGTGGGCCGGCGTGCGCTACAGCGTGTCCGACGTGCTGCAGGTGATCGGCGCGGCCTACTACGAACACATCGACAAGCAGAATCCAGGCAGCACCGGCGCGAGCGCGCAGCCGAGCAACCCGCAGCAGGTCACGCTGCAGCTCAACTACTTCCTGTCGAAGACCGTCACGCTGTATCTCGCGGGCGGCTATGCGCATCGTGCGGCGCTCGACTTCGACAACTACAACTACAACTTCCTGCATTACACGCTCGCCGCCGACCGCACCGGCAGCGCGGGCGTCGCGCTCGGCCTGCGCAAGCTGTTCTGACCATCCCCGGACAACCTGGAGCCCTCCCCATGAACCGCCGACACTTCCTCGCCGCGCTCTCCGGCAGCGCCGCCCTGCTGCCGCTCGCGCACGCCCTCGCCGCCGACGCCCCGCCCGACGCCGCGGCCGGCCCGGATCTCGCGCAGCAGCTCGCCGACTACGCGGCCGGCCTGCAGTACGCGGATCTCGACGCCGCGACCGTCGAAACCATCAAGGCGCACCTGATCGACGCGCTCGGCTGCGCGATCGCCGCCTACGACGAAGGCCCGGTGCGGATCGCGCGCGACGCCGCGCTCGCCTCGGCGGGCGGCACCGCGACCGTGCTCGGCACGAACCGCCGCACGAGCCCCGACCTCGCCGCCTTCGCGACCGGCACGGCGCTGCGCTACTTCGACTTCAACGACGCCTACGCCGGCAAGGAAACCGGCCACCCGAGCGACAACGTGGCCGCCTGCCTCGCGGTCGCGGAAGCGCAGCGCGCGAGCGGCCGCGACCTGATCCTGTCGATCGCGATCGCCTACGAGATCGCCTGCCGGCTGATGGACGCGGCCGCGATCAGCCCGCGCGGCTGGGACCACACCTGCTACAGCCTGCCCGCGGTCGCGCTCGCGGCCGGCAAGCTGATGCGCCTGCCGACGCCGCAGCTGGTGCAGGCGGTCAACCTGTCGATCAACAGCCATCTCGCGCTGAACCAGACCCGCGTGCAGCAGTTGTCGAACTGGAAGGCGCTCGCCGATGCCGACGCGGCGCGCAACGCGGTGTTCTCGACCCAGCTCGCGCGCGCGGGCCTCACCGGCCCCGCCCCGATCTTCGAGGGGCTCGCGGGCTTCTTTCCGCAGGTGTCCGGGCCGTTCGCCGTCGATACGCGCGCATTCGGCGGGCGCGGCGGCGACTTCCGGATCGCGCGCTGTTTCGTCAAGTACTACCCGGCGCAGGGCCTCACCCAGACCGCGATCCCGGCCGCGCTCGACGTCGCCGCGCAGGTCGGCGACCTGCGGCGGATCCGCGCGATCGAGGTGCACACGACCGAGGTCGGCTACGTGACGGCCGGACGCGATCCCGAGAAATGGGCGCCCACCACGCACGAGACGGCCGACCACAGCCTGCCGTACATCGTCGCGCGCGCGATGCTCGACGGCGACATCACGACCGAAAGCTATTCGTCGGCCGCGCGCCGCGATCCGACGCTGCTCGCGCTGATCCGCACGATCACGGTGCACGCCGATCCGGCGCTGAGCGCGCGCTATCCCGCGCACGCGGGCAACCGGGTGACCGCGATCTGCGACGACGGCGCGCGCTGCACGAAGGAAGTGGAGGATTTGCCCGGCTCGCCGAGCCGGCCGATGCAGCGCGCCGACTACGAGGCGAAGTTCACGAAGAACTGCCGGCGTCACTGGCGCCCCGCGCAGATCCGCGCGGCGCTCGATTATCTGTGGCGGCTCGACGCGCAGCCCGACGTCTCGACGCTGCCGCCGCGGCTGGTGATCGCCTGAGCCACGCCGCTCAGGCGAGACACGCGACGTCGGGGACGCGCGCTTCGAGCGCTTCCGCGACCTCGGCGATGCAGTTGCGCAGCCACGCGTGGGCGTTGCTCGCGTCGTGCCGGCGGTGCCAGTACAGCGACCAGGTGACGGGCTCCATCGGCAGCGGCAGTTCGCGGATCACGAGGCGCGCGTCGCCGAGGCTCTGCGCGTGCCGCTCGGACATGATGACCGCGTAGGGCAGCGCGTCGAGCATGTTCGGCACGACGAGCCAGTGCGGCACGTTGAGCGCGATCCGCCGCGTGCAGCGCAGGTTCGCGAGCATCGTGTCGACCAGCCCGTGATCGACGGGATTGATCGACACGTTGAGGAAGTCGAGCGCGACGAAGCGCTCCAGCGTGAGCGGCCGGTCCGCCTCGGGATGGGCGCGGCTCACGACGCACACGAGCCGGTCCTGGAATACCGTCTGCGAGGCGAGCCCGCCCGAGTGCTCGAGGCCCGCGCTGATCGCGAGGTCGAGCCGGCCGGATTCGAGCGCCTCGGCGGTCTTCGCGGCGCTCAGGTGCATGATGTCCATGCCGATGCGCGGCGCGGTGTCGCGAATGCGCCGCAGCAGATTCGGCAATATCAACAATTCAATCAGATCCGACATTCGGACCGTGAAATGCCGCTCCGACGTAAAAGGGTTGAATTGATAATCCAATTCAAATAATTCCTCGATTTGTTTCATGACTTGCCGAATAGGCGTGACCAGGGCTTTGGCGCGCGGCGTGAGTTCCATGCCGACCGCGGTGCGCACCAGGATTTCGTCCTTGAAGACATAGCGCAGCCGCGCCAGCGCATTGCTCACGGCAGGCTGGGTCAGCCCCACCTTCTGGCCGGCCCGCGTGACCTGGCGCTCCGTCAGCAGCGCGTCGAGGATCACCAGCAAATTCAAGTCGATCGAACGTAGATTCATGATTGCGATCATCCACCAAACAGATTAGGTACCGATCCCATGTTCCGAATTTCGGAACAAGAAATACCTGATATTTAGTGCAACGCACAAGAATAGTCCAATCTTGACGAAAATAAATTATTGATATAGCTGTTTCGAATAAGACTTTTTATATGAATATTGTGTCCGCCGCACGTGAAGCCCGGCGAAATTCCTGTCCATTGGTCGACTAAAAACTTGCGGGCGGCCGACGCCGCCCGCGCGCCTGCTCGCTCAGACGGTCGCGACCGGGTTGACGGGCGACCCCACCAGCCCGCGGATATGCAGCGGCGGCGCGGTCAGCAGGAACCGGTTGCGCCCCTTCCCCCGCAACCACGTCGCCAGCGGCGTCAGGTGCCACAGCTCCCCAAGGTGGATCCCAAGCTTGAACAGGCACAGCTCGTGCAACGGCATCGCCGCCCCGCGCTCCGCCTTCGCTCCCGCCCCCTTCGGACGCTCCTCCACCGCGTGATTGTCCGCCGCCAGCACCGACAGCCCGCTCTCGTCCACCCACCTCAACAGCCTCTCGTCCGCGCTGTCCAGCACGCAGCACTGCGACAGCGTGTCTCCTCCTCCCGTCTCGTCCTTCAACAACAACTCCGCGAAGCCCGTGTGGATGCACACCATGTCACCGCGCTCCACCCGCACTCCATCCACGTCCATCACCCGCATCAGCTGCTCGTAGCCCACCTTCGTCCGGCCCAGCCCGAAGTGATGCCGCAGGTCGATCAACACCCCGCGACCCTGCACGCCCGTCGCCGCCATCACCTCGATCCCCAGCGCCTCCGCGCCGCCGCGCACCGCGCCCTGTTCCGGCACCCGCACGTGTTCGCCCAACCGGTAGCCGTTGTAGAACACCGCTTCCGCCTCTCCGTCTCCATCCGCGTCGAACAGCCCGCCCACGTGCGACAGCGCATCCCACTGCGTCGAGAATTGCGAGTGCATGCAGAACGCGTCGTCGCACACCACGTCCGTCGCGTTCGCGATCTGCTCTTCCGCCCTATAACCGAAGTACGGCCGCTCGTTCAGCAGCGCCGGCATGATCGCCGGCGGCTTCCTGCGCGCGTTCAACCCGCCCCCGCGCGGCACGTCCAGCGGCAGGCTCAACGAAAACGTCAAACCCTCCCGCACTTCCGCCGCACCCTCGCGCACCTTCTCCGGCGTCAGCCAGTTCAAGCGCCCCTTCTGATCGTCCGGACCGAATTCCCCCCAGTTCGAACCCGGCGGTCGATTTACCCAACGTCGTGCCGTCAAGATGCGTCTCCTCCCTGTGTCGTGTCCTGCCCGTCGTCCGCGCCGCTCGCCGCCAGTTCGGCGAGCGCGTCGAGCGGCGCATCGTCCACCAGTGCCCGCACCGCATCGCACAACGCAAGCGCGCGCGTCATGCCGAGTACGGAACTCGCGGCCAACGCGAATTTCGCGGTCAGCTCCTGTTCGGTGAGCGGGCGCGAATTCGTGCCCTTGCTCGATTCGATGCGCGCCTCGCGCACCTGCCCGTCGCGCAGCGTGACGCGCAGCACCGCCGGCAGGAAATCCGGAAAGCGCGTGTCGCACCACGGATCGGCGACGCAGCGCACCTTCGCGGCGAGCGCGCGGCGCGCCGGATCGCGCGCCAGCGCATCGTCGAAATCGTCGAACCACACCCCGAGCCCGCCGCCGCCCAGCAGCGCCGCCGCGACCGTATACGGTCCCGAGAACGCCGCGGCATAGCCGTTCGGCGGGTTCGCCTTCAACTCGGCCGGCTCGCCGATCGTGCGCAGCGTCGAGGCGGCCACCCGCAGCTCGGCTTCCACCACGTCGTCCGCCTGCACGCCCTCGGCCTTCAGCTGCAAGGCCGCGTCGATGGCCGGATGCGTGAAATGGTTGCACGGGTAAGGCTTGAAGATGATCCGGCGGGTTTCCCACGTCGTGCCGATATCGCGCAACACCGCGCTGACGTCCGCGAGGTCACCGCACCAGGCATGGAAAAAACCGAAGCGCCCTTCGAGCGCGGTCGGCGGCGCGGTGACGCCCGCGGCCGCCAGTTCGGCCGCGCTGACGCCCGCGTGCGCCGCCCAGCCGCAATGGATCCGCTTCACCGAGCCGCCGGTACGGTTCGCTTCGAGCAGCCCCGCCCCCATGCTCGCGGCGATGCCGATTGCCGCCGCGATCTGCCCGGCGTCGAGGTCGAACAGCATCGCGGCCGCGGCGGCCGCGCCGATCGTGCCGCAGATCGAGGTCGCGTGCTGGCCGCGCTCGAAGAACACCGAGTTGCCCAGCCGCTCGTTGTACGCGGCCACGCCGAGCCGGATGCAGATCTCGGTGCCGACCGTGAGCGCATCGAGAAACGCCGCGCCCGACGCGCCGCTCGCCTGCGCGGCGGCCAGCGCGGCCGGGATCACCGATGCGCTCGGATGCAGCACCGAGCGCATGTGCGAATCGTCGAAGTCCATCGCATGCGCGAGCGTGCCGTTGACGAGCGCGGCGCTCGCGGCCGGCAGCCGGTCGAACGCGCCGATCACGCTCGCGCGCCCCTGGCCCGCCCAGCGGCGCGCGACCTCCAGCACCGAGCGCGCGACCGGCTCGCGATGCGCGATCAGGCTGTTGCCGACCACGTCGAGCACGCGCGCGGCGGCCTCCTCGCGCAACTTGCGGTCGAGCCCCTCCGCGCGGACCGACGCGGCGAAGCGCCCGAGCGCGCCGACGATGCCGTCGGGCGGCAGCGCCGGGCCCGCCACCACGGCGCCCGAACCCGGCGCGAACGTTGCCGGCGCGCTCATGCGAGGGCCCCGCTCGCGCGCAGATTGTTCGCGAGCGCCAGCGTCACGCGCGCATTCGCGATCAGCGGCGGCGCGACCACCCGGCCGTCGGGCAGCACGAACACCGACGACGCGCTCTCCGCGCCGGCCGCCGCATCGACCGCTTCGAGCACGCGCTCGGCCGCGCGGATCTCGTCCCCGGACGGCGTCCAGACTTCATTGATGATCGGCAGCTGCGACGGATGGATCGCGAAGCGGCCGACGAAGCCCATCGACTTCGCGCGCTGCGTCGATTCGCGCAGGCTGTCGAGATCGGTCAACGTGTGATGGACCGTCTGGATCGGCCCGTTGAGCCCCGCGGCGCGCGACGCGATCACGCACCGCGCGCGGCAGACCTCCAGCGTGAAATTGTCGACGCCGACCTGCAAGTCCGCGCGCAGGTCGCTCTCGCCGAGCCCGATCCGTTCGAGGCGCGGCGACGCCGTCGCCAGCGAATAGGCCGTCTCGACGCCATAGGCCGACTCGATCAGGATCTGGATCCCCGCCTCGCAGTCGAGCTGGTCGAGCCAGCCGGCCACGGCGCGGATCTGCTCCGGCCGATCGCATTTCGGCAGCCGCAAGGCGCGCAGCGCGGGCAGCGCGATCGCCTCGACGTCGTCGCGGCACCACGGGCTCGAGGCCGGGTTGATGCGCACGTAGGTCGGCTTCGACGGCCCGGCCGCGAGCACCTCGGCCGCGGCCTTGCGCGCCTCGGCCTTGTGGCTCGCGGGCACGGCGTCCTCCAGGTCGAGCACGATCGCGTCGGCCTCGCTCGCATACGCCTTGTCCACCACCTGCGCCTTGTGCGCGGGCACATACAGGTAACTGCGGTACGTCGCACTGCTCTTCATAGCACTCCCCGTTCAGTCAACGCGGCAATCTCGGGCCGCTCCAGTCCCAATGCGCCGAACACCTCGTCGTTGTGCGCGCCGCGCCGCGGCCCGCCCCAGCGGATCGCGCCGGGCGTGTCCGACAGGCGGAACGGCACGTTGTGGGTGCGAAAGGCGCCCAGCTCCGCGTCCGGCACCGACACCACCGAGCCGAGCGCCGCATATTGCGGATCGCGCAGCACGTCGGTGACGTCATAGATCGGCGCGACCGCCGCTTCCGCGCGCTCGAATTCGTCCAGCACCTCGTCGCGGGTGCGCCGCGCGATCCAGCCGCCGACCGCTTCGTCGAGCTCGTCCGCGTGCCGGGCGCGTTCCGCGCCGTTCACGAACCACGGTTCGTCGATCAGATCCGCGCGCCCCACGAGCCGCATCACGCGCTCGGCGATGCTCTGCGCGGACGTCGACAGCGCCACCCACTTGCCGTCCGCGGTGCGATAGACGCCGCGCGGCGAATTGTTCGCCGAGCGATTGCCGGTGCGCACCGGCACCTGGCCCGTCTGGTCGTAGCTCGTGACCTGCGCGCCCATCGCCGCGAGCATGGTCTCGATGATCGCGAGATCGACCACCTGGCCGCGCCCGGTGCGTTCGCGCGCCTTCAGCGCCGTCATGATCGCGAACGCGGCCGTCAGCCCCGCCACCGTGTCGGCGAGCGGAAACGACGGCAGCAGGGGCGGGCCGTCCTGTTCGCCCGTCAGCGCGGCCAGACCGCTCATGGCTTCCGCGAGCGTGCCGAAGCCGGGCCGGCTCGAATATGGGCCGAACTGGCCGAAGCCCGTCACGCGCACCAGCACGAGGCGCGGATTGACCGCCGACAGCGCGTCGTAGCCGAGCCCCCAGCGCTCGAGCGTGCCGGGCCGAAAATTCTCGACGACGACGTCCGCCTGCGCCGCCAGCTCGCGGAACAGGCGCTGGCCCTCGGCGTCGCTCAGGTTCAGCG
This sequence comes from Burkholderia sp. GW821-FHT14F03, assembly GCF_058803765.1. Lineage (NCBI taxonomy): Bacteria > Pseudomonadati > Pseudomonadota > Betaproteobacteria > Burkholderiales > Burkholderiaceae > Burkholderia > Burkholderia sp. GW821-FHT14F03. The sequence goes on along the minus strand of NZ_JBXAPG010000006.1, from coordinate 88,913 downwards.
TGACCGCGCGCTTGTTGCGCGCGAGCACTTTCCACCACAGCGGCACGTCGTCGCGCCGCGCGCCGTACTTGCGCGCCGGATCACCCGTCGGATGCTCGACCTTGATCACGTCCGCGCCATAGTCGGCCAGCATCGTCGCGGCGAGCGGCCCCGCGAACAGCGTCGCGGCGTCGATCACGCGGATGCCGTCGAGCGGCCCGGAGCGCGCACGCTCCGCGGCCGGCGCGGCGGCGATATCTTCGGTTTCCACCGTGGCCATCGCATTTCTCCCTTCAATTGAATCGATTCGCGCGTCGCGTCACTATTTCGCATCACTGAATGATTGGATGCGGATTCGACGCGGCGCGCGAGCCGGTGATCAGACCTCGTTGATCCGATAGATCGGGAAGTACGTCTGGATCTTCCCGTTCAGGTAGTCGGACGCCAGCTTCGGCACCTCGTCGAAATCGAAGATCTCGGTCGGCTCCTGCCCGATCCAGCCGGTCGATTCCTGGAAATCGCGGATCGTGATGCTGTCGTCATAGCGCCAGGCGTGCGTGTGGATGTGCAGACGGCGGTTGATGCACTCGGTCGCGCGCAGGTTCCACAGCCGCATCCCGGTCTTCCAGCCGACCGTCGCGACGATCCCGGTGCGGCCGATCACGCGCATCGTCGCGCGGTACAGCGCGCCGCCCAGGTTGTCGAGGAAGATCGCGACGCCGCGTCCGCCGCTCAGTTCGTTGATCGTGTCCGCGAACACCTTTTCCGACTCGCGATAGTTCGCCTGGTATTCCGGATCCGTGCGATAGCGCTCGTCGTCAAAGCTCAGATGCGGGAATTTGCGGCGATCGACCGCCGTGATGCCGAGCTTCGTCAGCTCATCGAGACGCTTGTCGTTGCTCGCCGTCATCGCGACGCGGAAGCCTTCGCGCTTGGCGAGTTGCAGCTCCGCGAGCGTGGTGCCGCCGCCCCAGCCGAACACCAGGTAGTCGGCCGGATCGACGTCGGGCAGCTGCGAGCGCCAGCATGCCGACGCGACCTTCCAGTTGTCCCAGGCGGTGAAGTAGCGGCCGTAGGTCGCCCATTGCAGCAGCGAGTGGCGGCTGTCGGACGGCACCGGCACGAGATTGTCGGCGCGCATCTTGGTGCGACGCGCCATCACGCCGATCGTGCCCGGCGCATCGTAGGCGTAGACCAGTTCCGCGAAGCCGTTCTCATCGCGCTTGCCGAACGGCATCACCATGCAGATCTCGCCTTCCTGGAGCGAATGCACCGCGCCGCCGCGTTCGAGCACGCGCACCAGCGCGCCGTTGCCGAGCACGATCTTGTCCTCGCGGCGCTGCCGGCAAATATCGACCGGATTGCGCGACAGCGCGTGATCGAGGTTCGCCTCCCACGAGCCGTACAGCGGCTCGACCAGCACCTCGTCGGCGGCCAGCTCGTCGAAGCGGAACGTCTCGCGTTGCAGTTCGCCTGCCACGGGCGCGGCCTTGCGGCCCGTCTCCGGTCCCGCGTACAGGACCCATGCATCTGTCGAAATCATTGTCATCCCTCGGGTTATAAGCGTGTCTTCCGGGTGCGCCGGCGGCGCGCGCCGGTCAGCGTGAGAACGCCTGTTCCAGTGCCGCCTCCACGTCGCTCGCCGCGGCGACCTGCCCGAGCTTCGGGAAGATCTGCGTCAGCGCGAAGTTCTGCGCGTCGCTCGACGACGTGCTCACCGCGTCGCTGACGACGACGACGTTGTAGTTGTTTTCATAAGCCTGGCGCGCCGTCGATTCGACGCCGATGTTGGTCGCGATGCCGGTCAGCACGATGTCGGTGATGCCACGGCGGCGCAGCTGCACGTCGAGATCGGTGCCGGTGAACGCGCCCCACTGATGCTTGGTGACCACGAGATCGTTCGGGCCGACGCCGAGGGCCGGCGCGAACGCGCTCCATTCGGGATCGAGATTCGGCGGCGACGACGGCGCGTCGGTGCGGACCTTCAGCGCCACGCCGCCGTCAGGCCGGTAGCTCGTGTGCACGTAGATCACCGGCAGTTGCTGCGCGCGGAACGCCTGCGCCAGCTCGACGGTCTTCGCGACCACCTGGGCGCCGGTGTACGGCGTGACGGGCAGCGACACGATGCCGTTCTGCAGATCGATGGCCACCAGGGCGACCGTGCGGTTGAGCGTCGGAATGGACATGCAAACACCTCACTTCTGTTGTTGGATGGAAGGAACCACGGCGCCGATATGACGGCTCGACGCCGCATTGAGCAACAGCACCACGCTGATCGCGGCCAGGACGATCGCGAGTTCGCGCAGGCCCCGGTCGCTCGCCGGGTGGCCGAGCGCGACGCCGACCAGCGCGAACGACAGGCTGCCGCCGACGTATTGCGCGGTGCGATACAACCCCGACGCGGCGCCGATCCGGTCGTGCGGCGCGCTCTGGTACAGCGTCGCCTGATTGCCGAGGTTGTTGAAACCGTTCGGCACGCCGAACACGATCGAGAGCAGCACGACGGCCGCGATCGGCAGGCTGCTCGTGAAGCAACTCATCACGACGCTGCCGATGCACAGCAGCGCGGAACCGACGATCAGCACCGGGCGCGGACCGTGGCGATGCGCGATGCGGGTCGCGACGAAGGTGGTCACGGTGCCGAGCGCGGCGATCGGCAGCATGGCGAGGCCCGCGTTCGCGGCGGACAACCCGCGCGCCTCCTGCAACCACATCGGCAGTGCGTAGAAGATCGCGTAGAACACGGCATAGGTGCCGACGCAACGCAGGTAGGTGCCGAGCAGCGGGCGGTTTTCCGCGAGCATCCGCACGTCGATGAACGGCGTCGCCGCCTGCCGCTCCCACTGCACGAGCAGCGGCGCGAGCAGCGCCGTCGCGCCGAGCAGCAGCCAGTTCGGCCGGTGCGCCACGGTCTGCAGGAACAGCAGCAGGCCCGTGAGCGTCAGCACGAACAGCACGAGGCCCGGCACGTCCAGCTCCTTGAGCGTGCCGCCCAACGTGCGGCGCGCCTGCGCGCCCTGGTACGGCGGATCGGCGGGCAGCCAGCGCGCGGCCGTCACGAACGAGGCGAGCACGATCGGCACGTTGATCCAGAAGATCGCGCGCCATCCGGCGCATTGCACGAGCGCGCCGCCGAGCGGCGGACCGAAGGCGACCGCCACCTGCGCGGCGATCGAGATCGCGCCGAGCCCGCCCGTGGGCGTCGCGCCGTTCGCATGCCGCTGCGACCACGCGCGGATCAGCGCCATGCCGGCCGGATACGCGGCGGACGTGCCGATCCCGAGCGCGATGCGCGCGGCGACGAGCGCGCCCAGCGACGGCGCGAACGGCGCGAGCACCGAGGCGGCGAGCACGATCGCGAGACCGATGCAGAACATCCGCTTCGCGCCGAAGCGATCCGCGAGACGACCCATCGTCGGCTGGCCGACCGCGGTCGCGAGATAGAGGCCGGAGACGAGCCACATGGTGTCGAAGCGCGCGCCCGGCGCGAAGGTCTGCTGGATGCTGACCAGCGCGACCGCGATCATCGACGAGTTCAGCGCGTTCAACAGCGTGCCCAGCACGATCGGCCCGACCAGCCGCCCGGGCAGACGCAAGCCCGCGTCGGCTGCGCGCGCGGCCGCACCCTGGGCGGGTTGGTCGCTTGCGGATGCGGTATGAACAGGTTTCATGGAGAACGGCTTCCCTCGGTTTGTTCGCATCGCTCAATGAATATCGAACGTGTGTTCACCATACCGTTCGGGACGGACGGATTGAAATGGATTGTTGCGATGCACACATTCCCCGCTTGAATGCGTGAGTGGCCCGTGCTGGGCGATATCGGGCAGAGCGGATCGCGCGCGGAGCCTTGTGCGGCGCTATGTTCCTTGTTCGACAAGGGATTTCCGCGGATATCGGCGGGACGGGACAGGCATCGAAAAAGCGCGCTCGAACCTGTGCCGTGACACTTTTTTTGCGGCAGTGCAATCTATGCGTGGAGAGAATGCTCTACCCAAAAAAGTATTGTCTTTTTCAGAATTTCCGAAAAACGAGGATGGAATCTTTTTATTATTTCCGTTTGGTGAACGGCGGTTTTTTATCCGGACTGCGTAATGTGTTGGTAAAGAATAGCTGCCGTTGGCCGGTCCCTTCCCTGCTCGTATCGCGGCGGCTGCACGCTGCGCCGCCATGCCGCTCCTTGCTGCGAAACGATGCGCGGGTCGGGCGTCATGCACGATCGCCGTGCAACCCGCTTCGGAACGCTCGATCGATATCGATGCCGGGATCGTGTGCGCGGATGCGTTCGACCGGGGCACCTCATCGAGTGACGCGCCGATATCCCGTCTCGCCTCCGATTCCGAGGGCGTGGCATCCGAACGATCGCATCGCCCCACCGCTTATCTTCACTGCCGGATCACACACTGTCCGCATCCGACTCCGTGCCGCCGCAGGCGCGCAGGCAGGCCGGGCAATCGCCGTCGCCTCCTTCCAAGGATGGGCGACGACGCGACACGCACGTCAACTACGACGGGGAAAATTTCGCGGCGATCGCTGCGCGTTTCCGTTAGCGCCGAGCGTGCCGCGTCTTCTCCAACTGTCCGTCGCCGACGCACACCACAGTCGCGAGATACGCCTCGACGAACGCGAGACCGATCTCGTGCATGCGGTCCGGATCGCGCGTTCCGTGGTCGACATGCCTGCGAAGCGCGCACCCAGCGAATGACTCGACAGCGAGAACGCGCAGCAGCAGCCAATGGTCGCCATCCGGAACATCCGTTACGGGAAAATCGTCGGCAAAACCAATCCGGATATTGATTCAGTACTCCGTTTGATGTGTCCGCGCGCCGTGAAATACGGGAATATCGCGGGTTTTCCAACGATATGACATCGCGCATTCGCTCTTGCCCGCGACCGACCGGATGGAAGCCATCGCGTCGACCGAGCAAGGTCATGGTATCGATCGGGTCATTCACGCCGTTCCCGAAACGGATCGGGCAGATCAGCCCCATGCGAGATACATCGAGGCAATGTCCGATGCAACACGATCGCTCGCCGAACACGTGCTTCGAGTACAGCACAGTCGATCACGGTCAGCACATCGCGCGCGATAACGCTCCGCCTTCCTTCCCGTTCGCCGCATCGCGCTTGTTCGATCGATGCCTCCTCCATACCGCAATCGACAGAACACGTCACATGCATCGCCGGCGACGGCTGCGGAACGCAAGCGGCTCGATGCCCGCGCAACCATCTCGACCGATTCGCCGCGAAAGCGCCTCCTCGCCTCGCCCCCTTTCGTCCCGACCGACGGCATGCATCCGCACCGGTCTCGCATCGCCAGGGATGAACACGACATGCGCTTCCAACCCGAATCCCTCGGCGAGACATCCAGCTTTTTGCTCCGGATTCCTACCGACCCTCCATGAGAATCCGGTCGTGCTTTCCGTCCCTCAAAAGCCCCCCGCCCTCTCCCCGACATGTCGCCTCCTCCATATCTCCCCGGGCATTTTCGAAATTAGAGAACAAACATTCAGTTTGTCTTACGCTTACATATCCATTAAAATCGCGCCACCCAGAGAATGGTTTGAGTCAGAACAGCGCCGCGAACTGAACCCTGCCGTAATGCTTCACATCTTCACGAAACGGCAGCTACTTAAAAAATACACTTGACTTTAATTTTTCTCTGAATAAATATCCGTGCATATACATGAAAAGAGTCACCGAGGGCCGCAATGAGTGCAGGGTACGTTCCAATTCCCGTCTGGCACGTGGAAGAGGCTGACGTGATACCTGGCATCGTTACTTGCCAGGACGCGTCCAGTGTTAGGCGCGACCTTGCCGGACGCTCGTCCGTGTCTCCCCATAGCCACCAGCCCTTGTGCCTGGGCCGGTGGTACTCGCTTCTCCAGTAGTCGTCGCTCGCTGCAACACATCGGCATCATCCTTGGACGCCGGCTCGCCGCCGGATGCCCACGGCTCGTCTTGCCTTGTCGCCCCGCGTCTCGTGCGCCGGGCGCGGGGAGTGCCGTTATCTGCTTGACGCCGAGTTTCAACAGGCCGGCGTATTGACGGTCTGCATTCGTTGTAATAATCGGAAAACAAATATTTTCCTGGAATTTACGTAATTCTACGTAAATCGGGAATGGCATGTTATCGCGCTTTTTTATGTTCGCTTAAAGAAATCGAACAGAACGGTCGTTTTCTTTAATGCCTGTGTTCCGGGCCGCGTGTGTTTCAAACACCGGCAGACAACGCGTTACTGAAGAAAGGATGGCGACATGACAATATCCGAAACCGATTCCGGAACCGCGCGGATCTCCGCGTCGGCCCCGACGCAGCGGCGTCACGGCGCGCCCGCCACGCTCGAGCGCTACCCGGTTGCGACGATGGTCGACGTGTTGCGCCTGCAGGCCGCCGAGCGGCCCGGGCAGATCGCCTTCATTCACCTCGTGGATGGCGAGAACGAGGTGCGCGAGATCAGCTACGGCGATCTGTATCGCCAGGCGCTCGCGGTGGCGCATCACCTGAGCGCGCGGGAATCGGTCGGCAAACGTGTGCTGATGCTGTTCGAGGCCGGCATCGACTACGTCGCCGCACTATTCGGCGTACTGATGGCAGGCGCCGTCGCGGTCCCTTCGTTCCCGCCCGTCGGCACGCGTGCGCTCGGCCGCCTCGCGTCGATCGCGCAGGACGCGCAAGCCGACATCATCCTGACCAATGGCCGTTTCTCGAAGCTGCGCGAGCGCGTGCTGGCCCTGCTGCCGGACACGCTCCCGGAAGACGCCTGGACGGATGTCGACCCGTTTCTTCTCGGTCATAACAATGCATATACATACAAATCGCCCAGTGGCGCGGACGACCTGCCCCGGCTCGATCCGGAGAGCCTCGCGCTGCTGCAGTACACCTCGGGATCGACGTCCGCCCCGAAGGGCGTGATGCTCACGCACGGCAACCTGCTCAGCAACTGCCACTGCGCGAGCCGCTGGATGGGCGGGCAGCGCGCGCGGGTCGGCTGCACCTGGCTGCCGCCGTATCACGACATGGGCCTGATGGGCGGCATCCTGCAGCCGATCTACGAAGGCTTCCCCACCGTGATCCTGTCGCCGGGGCATTTCGTGCAGCGCCCCTACCGCTGGCTCGCCGCCGTGTCGCGCTACCGGGTGACGACCACCATCGCGCCGAACTTCGCCTTCGATCTCTGCTGCGACACGATAGACGACGCTGAATTGGCGACCCTCGATCTGTCGACCGTCGAGGCGATCTACTGCGGCGCGGAGCCGGTGCGGCTGCGCACCTTCGAGCGCTTCGCGGCGCGCTTCGGGTCGCGCGGCTTTCGCGCCGCCGCGTTCGGCCCCTGCTACGGGCTCGCGGAAGCGACCGTGTTCGTGTCCGGCAAGCCCGACGGCGCCGCGCCGATCTTCACGAGCGTCGACCAGGAACGCCTCGCGCACGGCGCCGCGCTCGACGTCCCGGACGATCATCCGCGCGCGCAGACGCTGGCCGGCTGCGGCATCGCCGCGCCCGGACACGACCTGCGCATCGTCGACCCGGCGGACGGCCGCGCGCTGCCCGACGGCGCGATCGGCGAGATCTGGTTCAGCGGCCCGAACATCGGCGTCGGCTACTGGAACCAGACCGAACGCAGCCGCGAAACCTTCCACGCGACGCTGCCCGGCTCGCCGGACCGCTACCTGCGCACGGGCGACCTCGGCTTCCTGCGCGACGGCGAGCTGTTCGTCACCGGCCGGATCAAGGATCTGATCATCCACGCGGGTCGCAACCTGTACCCGCAGGACATCGAACAACTCGTGCAGGAAACCGATGCGAGGATCCGGCCCAACGGCGTCGCGGCGTTCTCGATCGACACCGGCGCGAGCGAACAGATCGCCGTGGTCGCCGAGCTGCGCCGTGGCGAGCGCGTGACGTCCGACGAACTGCATTCGCTGCGCGACGCGATCGTCGAGCGCGTGACGCTGCACCTCGGCGCGGCGCCGCACGTGATCCATTTCGCGCCGACGGGCGCGATCCCGTTGACGACGAGCGGCAAGATCCAGCGCTATGCGACCCGCCAGGCGCTGCTTGCCGAAGCGCTGGCCAGCTACCCCCACGCCCGCACCTGACGCGGACAAGGACATCATGGATACCCAGACCCAACACGCGTCATCCCAACCGTCCGCGATCGCGGACCGCACCGGCGCCTCGGAACGCCGCCTCGCCTACCTGACCGTCGGCATCCCGGCCGCCGGCGCGGTCGCGGCGGTGGTGCTCGCCTGCTTCCACGGCATCGGCCGGCTCGAACTCGGGCTGCTCGCCGCGATGTACGTGTGCACCGCGCTCGGCGTCGAGGCGGGCCTGCACCGCTTCTTCTCGCACCAGGCGTTCAAGGCCGGCCCGATCGTCACGTCGCTGTTCGCGATCTTCGGCTCGATGGCCGCGCAGGGCCCGGTGCTGTTCTGGGCCGCGACCCACCGGATGCACCACGCCTTCACCGACAAGGAAGGCGACCCGCATTCGCCGCGCCTGCACGGCGACGACTTCAAGGGCCGCCTGCGCGGGATCTGGCATGCGCACGTGGGCTGGCTGTTCACGCTGCGCCGGCAGAACTGGAGCACGTTCACGCCCGACCTGCTGCGCAACCGCCTGGTCGTCAAGCTCAACCAGTTCTACTTCGTGTGGATCGCGGTCGGCCTCGCGATCCCGACCGCGGCCGGCTGGCTGATCGGCGGCACCGCCTACTCGGCGCTGATGGGCTTCCTGTGGGGCGGCCTGATGCGGATCTTCCTGGTCGACCAGTCGACCTGGGCCATCAATTCGTTCGCCCACAGCTTCGGGCCGCATCCGAACACCACGCGCGACCAGAGCCGCAACGTGTTCTGGCTCGCCCTGCCGGCGGTCGGCGGCGGCTGGCACAACAACCACCACGCATTTCCCGCGCTCGCCCGCACCAGCCAGCATTTCTGGCAGATCGATCCGTCGGGCGCGCTGATCGACCTGCTCGCGCTGTTCGGCCTCGTCTGGGACGTGCGTCGTCCCGAACGCCCCGCGAACCGGGCCACGCAGTCATGACATTCCGCCCCCGCCGCTCCATCGTCCGCCATCCGGAGAGCCCTCGATGAACCCGCTCGACTTCAGCAGTCCGCCAGCCACCGCCGGCGACCAGCCCACGCCCGTGCGCGGCGTCAACCAGCTCGACGCGCGCGGCGCCCGCATCAAGGCGCGCACCGCGTTCGGCGTGATGGCGATTCCGTTCGCCGGCTCGCTGGGCGCCGCGTGGATGTGGCACCTGGGGCTCGCGACCTGGCTCGACGCCGGGCTGTTCGGCGTCATGTACGTGCTGCACATGGCCGGCGTATCGATCGGCTATCACCGCTTCCTCGCGCATCGCGCGTTCAAGACCTCGTCGGTGTTCCGCGCGCTGATCCTGGTCTGCGGCTCGATGGCCGCGCAGGGCCCGATCCTGTTCTGGGTCACCACGCATCGCCGCCATCACACCTACAGCGACAAGCCGGGCGATCCGCATTCGCCGAACCTGCTCGGCGACAGCCGCGCCGAACGCCTGCGCGGCCTCTGGCACGCGCACATGCCGTGGATGATGGCGCCCGACATGTCGAGCTGGAGCTATTTCGCGCAGGACATCCTCAAGGACCGCACCCTGCTGTTCTTCAACCGCACCTACTTCTACTGGGTCGTGCTCGGCCTGCTGACGCCCGCCGCGATCGGCGGCCTCGTGACGTCGAGCTGGACCGGCGCGCTGTCGGGCCTGCTGTTCGGCGGCTTCGCGCGCATGTTCCTCGCCAACCAGTTCGCCTGGTGCGTCGGCTCGATCTGCCATCGCTACGGCAGCCGGCCATTCGACAACCGCGATCACAGCACCAACAACTGGATCGTCGCGTTCCTGACCTTCGGCGAAGGTCTGCAGAACAACCACCACGCATTCCCGGCCTGGTACCGGCATGGCGTGCGGTGGTGGGAGCCCGACCTGTCGGGCTGGGTCCTGACGCTGCTGGGCAAGCTCGGCATCGTCTGGGAGTTGCGCTCGCCGAGCCGGGAAGTCATCGACCGCCTGCGCGCGCGCAACGCGACCTGAACCTCGGTCGTCATTTCGATTCGTTTTCTCAACCCTGACGTTGGAGTACACATCATGGCGTTCATTTCGAGCCTGTTCAACAAGATCGGCTTCACCGAGGAAAAGCGTTCGGCCGCCCCGCTGACGGAAGCCGGCATCCGCCAGTGGCTCGTCGAGCGGCTGGCGAAACAGATCAACGTACCGGCCGCGCAGATCGAGACCGCGCGTACCTTCGAGTCCTACGGCCTCGATTCGCTCGTCGCGCTGCAGGTCGCGGGCGACCTGGAGAAGCTGCTCGAACAGCGCCTGTCCCCGGCGCTGCTGTTCGAACACCAGAACATCGACGATCTCGCGCATTACCTGGCCACCGAGCTCGCGTCGAGCGAAGTGAAGGCGTAGCCCGCACGGCAAAGGAGCCTATACGATGGCAACCATCAAACTACCGCAGCAGCAGACGCAGGGCTTCCGCGAGTTCGTCGACTCGCTCAAGACGCTCGACCACGAGCGCCTGGCCGACGCGATCCCGCGCGAGCTGTACGAACCGCGCCTCGCGCGCGGACTGCTCGGCTTCTTCGCGAGCGCCGCGCTCTACGTCGGCGCGGTCGTCGGCGTCCACTACGCGCCGCACTGGTCGCTCTACATCCCACTCTGGCTCGCGGCGGGGCTGGGCGGCTGGGGGCTGTTCTGCATCGCGCACGATTGCGGGCACAACTCGTTCTCGAAGAGCCGCCGCTTCAACTTCATGCTCGGCCAGATCGCGCTGTTCCCGCTGCTGTATCCGTTCCACGGCTGGCGTCACATGCACAACCTGCATCACGCGAACACCAACAGCCTGGAGATGGATACCGACTGGCGCCCGGTGTTGCCCGAGCAGTACCGGCGCATGGGGCTGTGGGAAAAGTTCGTGTATCGCAGCACGCGCAGCTGGCTGTTCTGGCTCGGCACCGTCAACTACCAGCGCCATTCGGGCTTCCGTCCCGGCATGTTCCCGAAGCTGGAGGCGCGCAACGACGTGCGACGCTCGATCGTGGTGACCGTGCTGTTCGCCGCGATCTACCTGCCCGCGCTGATCTACTTCACCGGCTGGCAAGGCTTCCTGCTGTACTTCCTCGGCCCGTGGCTCGGCATTCACGCGTGGTTCAGCACGACGACGATGATGCATCACATCGCCGACGACATGCCGTTCCTCACCCGCGAGCACTGGACCCTGAACGGCAGCCGGCTGATGATGACGACCGACTACGAGTACCCGAAGTGGCTGCACTTCTTCACGCACAACATCTCGGTGCACGCCGCCCACCATGTCGTGCCGGTCATCCCGTTCTACAACCTGCCGAAGGCGCGCGAGGCGCTCAAGCGCAAGTACCCGGGCGCGATCCGGCAGAAGACGTTCACCTGGGGCGAGGTATGGAAGGTGATTCGTTCCTGCCACCTGTACGACCCGGTGCACGGCTACTACCAGTCGTTCGAGGCGGTCGCGACCCCCGCCGCGCCGACGCCGCCGCGCGCCGACACCGCGATCTGACGTCCTTCACGCAGGAGAAGCAGCGATGTCCAATACTTCCGAGCAATCTCTTCCCGGCGCCCTGGCGCAGCCCGCCGCGCCGCCGATGCCGTTCCGCAAGCGGCTCGTCAAGGGCTACGTCGACGCGCTGAGCGTGGTGTCGTCCGCCGCCGCCGCGCGGCGGGCGACCGACCTGTTCGGCTACACGCGCACGTTCCGCAAGACGCCGCCGAAGGACATGACGCCGCTCGGCGCGCGCCGCTTCGAGATCGAGGGCGTCGCGGGCGTCAAGCACGGCCACGTATGGGGCAAGGGCGAGCGCACCGTGCTGCTGGTGCACGGCTGGGGCGCCGACAGCGCGACGATGTTCTCGTTCGTGCCGTGGCTGCAGAAGGCCGGCTTCCGGGTCGCCGCGTTCGATGCGCCCGCGCACGGCGTGTCGCCCGGCACCGTGACCACGATGACGGCCTTCAAGGACGCGGTGAAGGGTGCGATCCGCTCGCTCGGCGGCGTGCACGCCATCGTCGCGCACTCGCTCGGGTCGATCGCCTCGACCGGCGCGCTCGCGGAACTCGGCCCGGCGAGCGCGGCCGGTCTCGTGATGCTCGCGCCGCCGTGCACGCTGCCCGCCGTGATCGATCGCTGGTCGAACGATTTCCTGCAGCTGACGCCGCCCGTGATGCGCGCGCTGTACGCGGAGCTGCACAGCCGCAACGGCGTGCCGCCGCAGCACTGGGACATCGGCGTGCTGGGCCGCGGGCTCGCCGCGCGGATGCTGGTGATGCACGGCCCGAACGACGACGTCGTGCCGATCTGCGAATCGGAAAACATCGTCGCGGCGCTGCCGGGCGTCGTGTTCGAGCGGGTCGAGAAGGTCGGACACGTGCGCATCCTGTCGGACGCGGGCGTGATCCGGCGCGTGACGCAGTTCCTGACGGCCGACGCGGATCAGGCCGTGCACGCCGCGACTGGCGCCTAGCGCCGCAGGGAGATTTCGATGATGCTCTATCCCGAGTTGTACCAAAGCCTCGAACGCGCGCGCTGGAACATGCAGCACGACGTCGCCTGGGACCGCTTCGATCGCAAGCGTCTCTCCGACGAGCAGGCGCTGTCGATCAAGATGAACGCGATCACGGAGTGGGCCGCGCTGCCGGCGACCGAGATGTTCCTGCGCGACAACCAGCACGACAGCGACTTCTCCGCGTTCATGTCGATCTGGTTCTACGAGGAGCAGAAGCACTCGCTCGTGCTGATCGAGTACCTGCGGCGCTTCCGCCCCGACCTCGCGCCGAGCGAGGACGAGCTGCACGCGGTGCGCTTCCCGTTCGATCCGGCGCCCGCGCTGGAGACGCTGACGCTGCATTTCGGCGGCGAGATCCGGCTCAATCACTGGTATCGGTGCGCCGCGCACTGGCACACGGAACCGGTGATCCGCCAGATCTACGAACTGATCTCGCGGGACGAGGCGCGCCATGCGGCCGCCTACCTGAAGTACATGCGGCGCGCGCTGGAGCGCTACGGCGACGAGGCGCGCCGCGCGTTCGCGAAGATCGGCACGCTGATGGCGAGCGGCAACCGCTCGGCGAAGGCGATTCATCCGACCAACCTGCACGTGAACCGCGCGCTGTTCCCGAACGACACGGTGCAGAGCCGGCTGCCCGACCCCGAGTGGCTGGGCCACTGGCTCGACAAGCAGATCCACTTCGACCGCGACTGGGAAGGCAAGGTGGCCGACCGCATCCTGCACAACCTGTCGCTCCTGCTCGACCGCCCGCTGCTGTCGATCAAGGACCTGAACAAGCTGCGCAAGCAACTGAACCAGAGCATCGAATGCCCGAGCGCGGAAGCCGCGCTCGAAAGTTAATCCGGAGAACTGCACGATGTCCGACATTGCAATCGAGTACCGCACCTGGATGTGTCTGATCTGCGGCTACATCTACGACGAGGAAACCGGCGATCCGAAAGCCGGCATCCAGCCGGGCACGCGTTGGGAAGACATTCCGGGCGAATGGCGCTGCCCGGAATGCGACGTGCCGAAGAGCGACTTCGAGATGGTCTCGATCTGAGCGCGCCCGCGCGCCCCTTCCCACCCTACAGGATTCAACACCATGCAATACAGCGACCTTTCGACCCCGGCCTACCTCGACAATCCCTACCCCGTCCTCGACGCGATGCGCGACGAGGCGCTGCTCGTGCAGCTCGCGCCGCGGCTGTACGCGACCTCCCACTACGCGTTCGGCGAGAAGCTGCTGCTCGACCGCCGCTTCGGCAAGGGCATCGTCGAGGCGGTCAAGGCCCGCTACGGTGAAGGCGTGATCGACCAGCCGCCGTTCCGCACCTTCCGCGCGATGCTGCCGGGCCTCAACCCGCCGAAGCACACGCACCTGCGCGCCCTGATCATGAAGTCGTTCAACGCGCGCCAGATCGAGAAGTTCCGCGAGGCGTCGTACGCGATCTCGAACCAGCTCGTCGACAAGCTCGCCCGCGAGCCACAGGGCGACCTCGTCAGCGGCTTCGCGTTCGTGCTGCCGATGCAGACGATCTGCACCATCCTCGACGTGCCGCTGTCGGACGGCGCAATGTTCAAGAAAGCCGCCGACAAGGCGGCGGGCGCGCTCAACGTCACGCCGCTGAATGCGGAGCAGCTCGAGGAATCGAAGCAGTCGGCGCTGCAGCTCGAGGCCTATTTCGCGCGCGTGCTCGCGGAGCGCCGCAAGCATCCGGGCGACGACCTGATCTCGCAGATGATCCTCGCCGAGGAGAACGGCGAGCGCCTGACGGACGACGAAATCGTCGCGAACCTGTGCTTCCTGTTCGTGGCGGGCCACGAGACCACCGAGAACATGATCGGCAACTCGCTGATCGCGCTGCAGCGCCATCCCGAGCAGCGCGAGCGCGTGAAGGCCGACCCGTCGCTGATGCCGAACGTCGTCAACGAATGCCTGCGCTTCGACAGCTCGGTGCAGATCGCGCAGCGCGTCGCGCTCGAGGACATCGAGATCGACGGCTACGCGCTCAAGCGCGGCGACCTGATCTGCGTCTGTCTCGGCGGCGCGAACCGCGACCCGCAGCAGTTCGAAGACCCCAATACGCTCAACATCGATCGCGAGGGCGTGCGCCCGCTGTCGTTCGGCAACGGTCTGCATTACTGTCTCGGCGCACGGCTTGCGACCCTCGAAATCGCCGCCGCGCTCGAAACCATCTACGCGCGCCTGCCGAACCTGCACATCACCAACCTCGACGCGCTGCCGTATCGCCGCAACAACGCGCTGCGCGGCGTCGACTCCCTGCTGGCCACCTGGTAGGTAGGCGGCCCAGCCTCCGGGCCGGCGCCGCGTGAGCGCCGGCCCGGACGGCGTCGCCCGCGCGGCGACGCTTGACAAGCCTTTATTACATGATCACCATAATATTAAAACCGAGGTAGGTCCGCGTACCGGAACGACCGCCGCGCCGCTTGCGCGGACGGGGTGCGCGCGTCCGCATCGCGGCACGTCCCCCTTCCCCGCCGGCGCGCCCAGCCGGGCGCGCCGGCCGAAGGCGCGTCGACGGCGGCGTCCGCCGGAACCCAGATTGCCAAGCATAGGAGAGGTAAGTGGTGAGCGAAACCCGTTCGGACACGCAGGTCATCCAGGGCGTCGACGGCGACAAGCCGGCGCGCAAACGCAAGCTGGTCTTGCCGGTCATCATCGTGCTGGGGGGGCTGCTGATCGCCTACGGCGTCTACTGGTGGCTGCACGCCCGTTTCATCGAGACGACCGACGACGCCTATGTCGGCGGCAACATCACGGTCATCTCCCCGCACGTCGCCGGCTACGTGTCGGAGCTGCTGGTCGAGGACAACCAGCGGGTGCGCGCCGGCCAGCCGCTGCTGCGGCTCCAGCAGAGCGACTACTCGGCGCAGCTCGACGCGGCGAAGGCCAATGAGGAAGCCATGCGCGCCGCGCGCGTGCAGCTCGTCGCGCAGCGTGCGCTCCAGCAGGCCGTGATCGACCAGGCCGGCGCCGACGTGACCGAGAAGGCTGCATCGCTCGCGTTCGCGGAAACCGACGCGGCGCGCTATCGCAAGCTGGTCGTCACCGAAGCCGGCACCCGCCAGGCCGAGGAACGCTCGAACGCGGCGCTCAAGCAGGCCAGGGCGCAGCTCGACGCGGCCAACGCCCGCCAGCGCGAGGCGCGCCAGCAGGTCGCCGTGCTCGACGGCAAGATCGCCGGCGCCGACGCCGCGCTGCTGCAATCGAGCGCGGCGCTGCGCACCGCGCAGCTCAACGTCGGCTACACCGAGTTGCGCGCGCCGATGGACGGCTATGTCGGCAATCGCTCGGCGCATCTCGGCAGCTATGTGACGCCCGGCACGCAGCTGATGTCGGTGGTCGCCGCGAACGGCCTGTGGGTCGACGCGAACTTCAAGGAAGACCAGCTCACGCACATGAAGCCGGGCCAGTCGGCGAAGGTCTGCGCCGACGTGCAGTCGTCGAAATGCTTCAGCGGCCGCGTGCACCTGCTCGCGCCCGCGACGGGCGCGGTGTTCAGCGTGATCCCGCCGCAGAACGCGACCGGCAACTTCACGCGGATCGTGCAGCGCGTGCCGGTGCGGATCGCGCTCGACGCGCAGGACGGCGTGCTCGGCATCCTGCGGCCGGGGCTGTCCACCGTCGTCTCGGTCGACACGCGCGGAGGCGACCGGTGAGCGACACCACGCAGGCCGTCATCGCGCCGCCCGAGCAGACGGCGCCGCCGCAGCCGGCCGCCTGGCCGTTCGCCGTGATGTGCGTCGGCATGTTCATCGCGCTGCTCGACATCCAGATCGTCGCCTCCTCGCTGCAGGAAATCGGCGGCGGCCTCGACGCCGCGCAGGATCAGATCGGCTGGGTGCAGACGGCCTACCTGATCGCCGAGATCACGGTGATCCCGATGTCCGGCTGGCTGACCCGCGTGTTCTCGACGCGCAAGCTGTTCGCCGCGTCCGCGCTCGGCTTCACCGGCGCGAGCATGCTGTGCGGCTTCGCCTGGAACATCGAGAGCATGATCGTGTTCCGCGCGATCCAGGGCGTGCTGGGCGCATCGATGATCCCGACCGTGTTCACCTCGTCGTTCCACTACTTCGAAGGCAAGCGCCGCGTGATCGCCGCCGCCGTGATCGGCACCATCGCGTCGCTCGCCCCCGCGCTCGGCCCGATCGTGGGCGGCTGGATCACCGATACCGCGAACTGGCGCTGGCTGTTCTACGTGAACCTGGTGCCCGGCCTGCTGGTCGCGTTCGGCGTATCGATGAGCGCCGACATCGACCATCCCGATCATTCCCTGCTCAAGGGCGCCGACTATCCGGGCATCGCGCTGATGGCGGTGTTCCTCGGCACGCTCGAGTTCGTGCTCGAGGAAGGCGCGCGCTGGAACTGGCTCGAAGACGACACGATCCGCCGCTGCGTCGTGATCTCGGTGTCCGCGGGCGCGATCTTCATCGCGCGCTGCCTGAGCATCGACAATCCGATCGTCGACCTGCGCGCGTTCCGCAACCGCAACTTCACGATCGGCTGCACGCTGTCGTTCCTGACCGGCGTCGGCGCGTTCTCGTCGATCTACCTGACGCCGCTGTTCCTCGGCTACGTGCGCGGCTACGACGCCTGGCAGACCGGCATCGCGATGGTGCCCACCGGCATCGCGGCGCTGGTCGGCGTGCCGGTCTACGTGCTGTTCGCGCGCAAGACCGACCTGCGCTGGCTGATGATGTTCGGCATGGCGATGTTCGGGCTGTCGATGTGGGACTTCCGCTTCATCACGCACGACTGGGGCGACGCGCAGCTGTTGTGGCCGCAACTGATCCGCGGCTTCCCGCAGGTGTTCGCGATCGCGCCCGCCGTCACGCTGGGGCTCGGCAGCCTGCCGCCCGATCGCCTCAAGTACGCGAGCGGCCTGTTCAACATGATGCGCAACCTCGGCGGCGCGGTCGGGATCGCGGTGGTCGGCGCGATTCTCAACGACCGCACCAACGAACACTTCTCCGACATCGCCTCGCGCCTCACGGCGGCGAACCAGCCGATGCAATCGATGCTGAACGGCCTCGGCTCGCACCTCGGCGACGTGCTCGGCTCGCCGCAGGCCGGCCAGGCCGCCGCGCTGCGCCAGCTGCACGACCTCGCGTTCCGCGAGGCGCAGACGATGGCCTACGGCGACGCCCTGACCACGATCATGATCGGCTTCATGTTCGCCACGCTGATCGTGCCGCTGATGCGCAAGGTCGTGCCGCCGCCGCCCACGACCGGGGCCTCGAACAATGCTCACTAAGAATCCGGACATGCCGACGATCCCTTCCCCCCGCCGCCTCGCCGCCCTGCCGTTCGTCTGCGCGCTCGCGGCCGCGCTCGGCGGCTGCATGGTCGGCCCCGACTATCGGGGCGTCCAGAGCCCGCTGCCGGCCAGCTACGCAAGCCAGGACACGCTGCGCACCCTGCAAGGCGCGGCCGCGCCGGCGGCCGCGCTCGACACCTGGTGGCGCGCATTCAACGATCCGGCGCTGACCCGCATCATCGATCGCGCGCTGTCCCAGAACCTCGACCTCGCCGCCGCCGAGGCGCGCGTCGCGCAGGCGCGCGCGGCCGCGTCGGAAGCGGGCGCGCAATACCTGCCCGAATTCAACCTGCAAGGCCAGGCGGCGCGCCAGCGGCAATCGCTCGAATCGCCGCTCGGCCGGATCGGCTCCGCGCTGCCCGGCTACGAGCGCGGTCAGAGCCTCACCCAGCTCGGCCTCGGCGCCAGCTGGGAACTCGATCTCGCGGGCGGCCTGCGGCGACGCGCGCAGGCGGCGGGCGCCGAGGCCGAGGCGGCCGAGGCGCTGCATGCCGGTTCGCGCGTGTCGGTCGCGGCCGACGCCGCCGACGCCTACTTCCAACTGCGCGGCCTGCAGGCGCGCATCGCGATCGTGAACGCGCAGATCGACGCGAATACGCGCCTCGTGTCGCTCGTGCGCGACCGCGTGGCGAACGGCGTCGCGACCCAGCGCGAGACCGCCGAAGCCCGCGCGCGGCTCGCGCAGACCCGCGCGCAGCTGCCGCCCCTGCAAGCCGGGCGCGCGCGCCAGTCGAACCGGCTCGACATCCTGATGGGCGCGGCGCCCGGCACCTACGCGGCCGAACTCGCGGGGACGGAGGCCGCCCATGCGGGGGCCGCCCATGCGGAGGCCGCCTATGCGGTGCCGGGCCTGCCGGCCGACATCCGCCCGGATGCGCTGCTGCGCCGGCGGCCCGACGTGGTGGCCGCCGAGCGGCGGCTCGCGGCCGCCAATTCGGGCATCGGCGCGGCGCTCGCGGAATACTATCCGCAGGTGTCGCTGTCCGGGATCCTGGGCTTCGAGGCGCTGAACGGCCCGCTGTTCAAGTCCGCCGCGTTCCAGCCGGGCGTGCTCGCGGGCCTGCGCTGGCGCCTGTTCGACTTCGGCCGCGTCGACGCGGAGGTCGGCCAGGCCAAGGGCCGCTACGCGGAAACGCTCGCGCAATACCGCCAGACGGTGCTGCGCGCGGCGGAGGACGTCGAGAACGCGGTGACGACCTGGGCGCAGATCGCCGCCGAGCGCGACGAGGTCGCCCATCAGGTCGACGCCGAGGCGGTCGCCCAGCGCGCCGCGCGCGACGCCTATGCGCAGGGCGACGCGAGCCTCGTCGAGGTGCTGATCGAGGATCAGCAGTGGCTGTCGGCGCGCGGCGAGCAGGCGCGCCTGAATGCCGATGCCGCGCGCGCGGCGGTCGCGACCTTCCGCGCGCTCGGCGGCGGCTGGCAGGCGCCGGACGCGGCCGCGACGCCGGCCGTCGCGTCGGCGCACTGAAACAATCGACGGCCCATCGAATCGCGCCGCGCAACAATGGCGCGCGATGGCATAAAATGACGGGCAACCTGTCTTGCAACTTCATTTCCGACAAGGAGCATGTCATGAGCCCTGGCCCGCTGAGATTGCAGTGCCATTGCGGCACGCTGAGGCAAGCCGCGCGGGCCGTCACGGCGCTGTATGATGCCCATCTGGCCAAGCACGACATCCGCATCACGCAGTTCACGCTGCTGATGGCGCTGCGCGGCACCGCGGCCATGCCGATGCGCCTGCTGTCCTCGCTGCTGCTGCTCGACCAGACGACGCTGAGCCGCACGCTCGCCACGCTGCGCACGCGCAAGCTGGTGCGCGCGCAAGCGGACGAGGCGGACAAGCGGATGCGGCTCTGGTGTCTCACGCGCAAGGGCGAGACGCTGCTCGAAGCCTGCCTGCCCGACTGGGAGGCGGCCCAGAAGGAAGTCGCGCGGCGCAACGGCAAGCGCGACATGCAGGCGTTCGACGACCGCATCTTCGAGCTGACGGAAGCGCTCGCCGCCTGACGCTCCCCCCACCCGCCCCCTTCCCCGACGAGAGGCCATCATGCGATACGACCCGGAACACAAGGCGAGAACCCGCGAACGCATCGAGGCCGTCGCCTCGGCGCGCTTTCGCGAGGAAGGCATCGATGCGGTCGGGGTGGCGAGCCTGATGGAGACCGCCGGGCTCACGCACGGCGGGTTCTACGCGCATTTCCCGTCGAAGGAGGCGCTGGTCGCCTCGGCGGTCGCGGTCGGCTTCGAGCAGACGGCCAACCGCCTGCGCGAAGGCATGACCCACCGGCCCGCCCGGCCGCGCCCGGTCGCGTTCATGCAGACCTACCTGAACGAGCAGCATCGCGACCATCCCGATTCCGGCTGCGTCGCCGCCACGCTCGGCGCCGAGATCAGCCGCAGCGGCGACGCCGTGCGCCAGGTGTTCACCGAACAGCTCGAATCGCTCGTCGCCTGCGCGACGCCCGACGACGGCGCGCCGCGCGAGCGCCGCGAAACCGGGCTCGCGGCCGTCGCGCTCGCCGTCGGCGCGCTGATCCTGTCACGCGCGGTGGACGATCCCGCGCTCTCGAAGGAACTGATCGCGGCCGGCGTCAACGCCTCGAAGAAGCTCGCCGACTGAGCCGCGCGGCGTCGCTTCATGACGCCGGTCAGCGGAAGTCTCGCCGATCCCATCCCGTTTCGCGCCGCATTGTATGATGTCCACGCGGCACATATATGTATATGCATTCAATTCGATGCACTGTTTTCCTCAATCATCCTGGAGCCTGCCATGTCTACCGATCCGATCGTGATTCTGTCCGCGGCGCGTACGCCGGTTGGACGCTATCTCGGCAACCTGTCCCCGAAGAGCGCGCCCGAACTGGGTGCGACGGCGATCCGCGCCGCCATCGAGCGGGCCGCGATCGATCCGGCCAGCGTGGAGGAAGCCTACATCGGCTGCGTGCTGTCCGCGGGCCTCGGTCAGGCGCCCGCGCGCCAGGCGGCGCTCGGCGCCGGCCTGCCCCGCTCGGTGGCGGCCGTGACGGTCAACAAGGTGTGCGGTTCCGGGATGCAGTCGATCCGCTACGCGTTCGACGCGCTGTCGAACGGCAGCCTGGACGTGGCCGTCGCGGGCGGCATGGAAAGCATGACCAATGCGCCGTATCTGGCGCTGAAGGCGCGCACCGGCTATCGCGCGGGCCATGCGATGTTCTATGACCACGTCGCGCTCGACGGCCTCGAAGACGCCTACGAGCGCGGCCGCGCGATGGGCGAATTCGGCGAGCAGTGCGCGGCGCACTACGATTTCACGCGCGCGGCGCAGGACGCCTATGCGACCGAATCGCTGCAACGCGCGCAGCGCGCGCAACAGGAAGGCCGCTTCGACTGGGAAATCGCCCCGGTCGAGATCGCCACCAAGCAAGGCACCCAATCGATCGAGGCCGACGAGCAGCCGCAAACCGTCGACGCCGCGAAGATTCCGAAGCTCAAGCCCTCGTTCAGCCCGACCGGCACGATCACGCCGGCGAGTTCGAGCCCGCTGTCGGACGGCGCCGCCGCGCTCGTGCTCACCCGCGAATCGGTCGCGAAGCGGCTCGGCAAGCAGCCGATCGCGCGGATCCACGCGCACAGCGTGCACGCGCAGGACCCCGAGTGGTTCACCACCGCGCCGATCGGCGCGCTCAAGAAGCTGTTCGCGCGCACCGGCTGGCAGCCGGGCGACGATCTCTACTACGAAGTGAACGAGGCGTTCGCCGTCGTGCCGATGGCGGTGATGCGCGAATTCGGCATCGCGCGCGAGCGCATGAACGCGCACGGCGGCGCCTGCGCGATCGGGCATCCGATCGGCGCGTCGGGCGCGCGGATCGTGGTCACGCTGCTCGGCGTGCTGCGCGCCCATCACGCGAAGCGCGGCATCGCGAGCCTGTGCATCGGCGGCGGCGAAGCGACGGCGCTCGCGGTCGAACTGCTGTAACGGCTACGCCCCAAGGCGCGCGCGGCGGCCCGGGCGCCGCGCGCGCCGCGTCCCGCCCAAGCGCCTCGGCGCACATCCCGTCCCCTTCCTCCCGACCGCGCGAGCCATCCCGTCCCGCGCCTTTGACGCGCGCCGTTCGTGAATCCGCGAGACCCTGCGCCGGAAGATGCCGCGCATCGTCGCTTCTCTCATTTCCCGCAAAAAAGCGCTTCACCACACATCTTTTCATCTCAGGAAAAAATTGCGCCGTGAAAATCAAAAGGCGCACTTTTTACGCGATCATTCAGCGAAATATACCGCGCGATCGTTTATTCATTAAATCCATTTAATTCGGCATGCCCCGGGGTCGGGCAATCACGCTCCCCGATAGGCGGCCTTCAACGCACCCTCACAGTAAGCATTACGTGCTGCTTTCACGAATAACCTTACAGCCCCGGGAGCCGTCCGCCGGGCGACCCCGCCTCGGTTTCCCGACAGCGCGCCTTCACCCCTCGCCTTCGTTCGCGAGACAGCGCGCGATCTCCTGCTGGAGCCAGGCCACGAACACCCGCGCCGCGGCCGGCAACGGCGCGCCCTTCGGATAGACGAGGTAGTAGTCGCGATTGGCGCGGATCGTCGGGCCCGGCAAGCGGATCAGGCGGCCGTCGCGGCGCGCGCCGGCGACGAGCCATTTGCGCCCCAGCGCGATCCCCTTGCGCTCCTCGACCGCGCGCAACAGCAGCGACGAGTCCTCGTAGGTCATGCCGCCCGCCATCGGCGGCGCGATCACGCCGCAGCGCTTGAACCAGCGCTCCCACTCGTCGTAGGGATTCAGCAGCGGATAGCGCAGCATGTCCTGCGCGGATTCGGGCAGGTTCTCGAAGCCCTCCACGCCGCTCGCCGCGACGACCGGGAACAGGTATTCGATCGCGAGCCGCTCGGCCTCCAGGCCGTCCCAGTTGCCGTAGCCCATGCGGATGCCGAGCGGAATCTGCTTGGCGGACAGATCGAGCGGGACGATCGTCGGGATCAGCTCCACCGTGATTTCCGGATGCTGCTCATGGAAATCCGGCAGACGCTCCGCGAGCCAGCGCGTCGCGAACGACGGCACGACCGTCACCGGCAGGCGGCTGGCCGATTGCTTCGCCTCCCGGCGCAGCTCGTTCGACGTATCGGTGATCAGCTTCAACGCGCTCGACATCGCAAGCTGCAAGCGATGGCCGTGCGGCGTCAGCACCATGCGCCGCCCGACCCGCGCGAACAGCTCGACGCCCAGCTCCGCCTCGAGCGCCTTGACCTGCCGTCCGACCGCGCCATGCGTGAGAAACAGCGAATTGGCCGCTTCGCGAAAACTCTGATGCCGCGCGGCGGCTTCGAATACCTGCAGATTCCGTAGGGAAGGGAGTCTCATGGCCGATTGGCGCATTCAAAACCATCAAGCGTCGAATGCGCGACCCAATTGAAAATCGATGACAAATCACCGCCCTTCCAATCGCACCGTTGGAAAGGAATTGTAATTTATCGACAATGGTGCATTCCAGCCTTGATATAGCGCCTCGAACGCACCGCCTCGGAGCCTCGCTTCGCGTCAGCTTCTTTTAATCTTTTGTAAGGC
This sequence comes from Burkholderia sp. GW821-FHT14F03, assembly GCF_058803765.1. NCBI lineage: Bacteria > Pseudomonadati > Pseudomonadota > Betaproteobacteria > Burkholderiales > Burkholderiaceae > Burkholderia > Burkholderia sp. GW821-FHT14F03. Next base: position 65,491 of record NZ_JBXAPG010000006.1, on the reverse strand, counting down.
CGACGGAATAGATATGTCGGGAACCTGGCGAATTCAAGGCACCACCACATTAGCGTATTTTTCGCTTTTTCGGAAGCGGCATTGCCGATAGCATTATTTCGCGGTCGACAACAAGTCTTAAAAACACTTTGCCCGCGTTTTGTTTATTCTGAGATTTCACATTAAGCGGCATTAAGCCCGCCGGACCGGTCACGCGCCAATCCGGGCGGCCGACATTCTCCATCCCGAGTCCACTGGGAGAAGCAAGTGCATCGAGTTGAGTCTCTCGTCGACCGCGCCCGCTCCGGGTCGAGCGCCGCGCCCGTTCCCTGCGGATAAGGCCTGCCGTTCCACGCAAGCGCGAGGCGGCCCCCGCCGCCCGCCGTTTCCCCCAACCGTTCGCCATACACGAGTCATCCATGAATTCGAACGTTCAAACAGCGACCGCCTCGTCGAGGCAGGGTCTGGTTCTGATCGCCGTGATTCTCGCGTGCTTCAGCGTGCCGCTGAACTTCACCGCGGGACCGACCGCGCAGCCCTATATCGCCCACGATCTCGCGGGCGGCGCGGTGGCGCTGTCGTGGATCACCAATGCGTTCTTCCTGGCCTGCGGCAGCACGCTGATGGTCGCGGGCGCGATGGCCGACCAGTTCGGCCGCAAGAAGATCTTCGCGATCGGCATGGTGATCTCGACCGTGATGTCGTTCCTGATGCCGTTCGCGCCGAGCGTGTTCGTGCTCGACCTGCTGCGCGTGCCGCAGGGGCTCGCCGCCGCCTGCGCGTATTCGGGCGGCATCTCGATCCTCGCGCAGGAATTCGAGGGGCATACGCGCGCCAAGATCTTCAGCGCGATCGGCATCACCTTCGGCGCGGGCCTCGCGTTCGGGCCGACGATCGCCGGCATCCTGATCACCGGCTTCGGCTGGCGCGCGGTGTTCTTCGGCAGCACGACGATCAGCCTGGTCGCCCTCCTGCTGTGCGTGACCGCGATGACCGACAGCAAGGATCCGAACGCGCGCGGCCTCGACTGGTGGGGCGCCGCGGTCTTCACGCTGATGCTGACCTGCTTCACCTACGCGGTGATCCAGGCGCCGACGAGCGGCTGGACCAGCCCGCTGATCCTCGGCCTGTTCGCCGCCTCGGCGCTCTCGCTCGTCGTGTTCGTCCTGATCGAGCGCAGCGTCGCCAATCCGATGCTGGACCTGTCGCTGTTCGCCTATCCGCAGTTCGTCGGCGTGCAGCTGCTGCCGCTCGCCGCCGCCTACTGCTACGCGGTCCTGCTCGTGGTGCTGCCGCTGCGCTTCATCGGCATCGAGAAGCTCACGGCGCTCGACTCCGGCCTGCTGATGATCTACTTCTCGGGTTCGCTGCTGTTCATCCCATTCGTCGCGGCCAGCCTGACCCGCTTCGTGCCGATCGGCGTGCTCGCCGGCTTCGGCATGCTGATCTCGGTGGTCGGCATGTTCTTCCTGATGCGCGTGCCGGTCGGCGACCACGGCCTCGCGATGCGCATCAATCTCGCCGTGATCGGCTTCGGCGTCGCGATCCCGTGGGGGCTGATGGACAACCTCGCGGTCTCGGTCGTGCCGAAGGAAAAGGCCGGCATGGCGATCGGCATCTTCGGCGCGCTGCGCGTGTCGTTCGACACGACGGCCATCGCGATCGTCGGCTCGCTGCTCGCGTTCTTCATCGCGCAGCACATGAGCGCGACGCCGGGCCTGGACCCGGCGGCGGTCGCGGTGGCGTCCGCGCAGCTGTCCGCCGGCGCGCTGCCGAAGGCGCAAAGCCTCGTGCCGTCGCTGAGCCACGCCCAGCTGCTGGCCGCCTACGACGGCGCGTTCCACCGTCTGTTGATCGTGCTGATCGCGCTGACCAGCGCCGCGACGCTGCTGGTGTTCGCGCTGCTCTGGCGCATCAACCTGGAACACGACGAAGACAGCGCCGAGCCGGCGCTCGGCATGTCCGTCGCTGAATGAACGCTGGCTTCGCGACGCGCGCGAATTTCCTCAACTTCATCGAAACGGGTGGACCGGAATCATGATGCTGCATGAAATCCCGCCGCAACTGCTGCACAAGGGGTCGGCCGACGACGTCCTGATTCACCGCTATCGGCCGGCGCCGCCCCTCTATCTGGACGAAACGGCAGCGGCCCGGATCGCCGCCCACCCGGACGCGGGCGCGCTGGCCGGCCTGTACCGGCCCTGCGACGGGCGGCGCGCCCGTCTCGACGTGCCGCTCGACGCGCACGGCCAGTTCCGCGGGGACGACGCCGCGCTGTCGAGCCGCGTGCCGGCCGATCCGCGCTGGCATGCGCTGCGCGGCGTGCCCTACCAGGTGCTCGACGCGCGCCTCGCGGGCGCGCCGCTCGACGACGCGGCGGCGCGGCTCGCCGCGGCCGGCGGCGACGCGCTGCGCTGGTCCAGCGCCTACGAGATGATCAACCATGCGGATCACTACTACTTCTACCGCAAGGAGCACGAGCACGTGCCGGGCGTGATGCTGATCGAGGCCCAGCGCCAGGCGGTGTACTGCCATCTGTACAAGCACACGGCGCACCAGCGCGGCCGGGTGACCGTCAGCCTCAACGCGCTGAACTCCACCTTCCACGCGTATGCGGAGCTGATGTATCCGATCGAGCTGGTGGTCGACGACCTCGCGCCCGGCCCCGTCGCGCGGCCGCGCAAGATCGACTATCGCGTGTCGTTCTACCAGCGCCGGAACCTGATCGCGGTGATCGACACGAAAGCGACCGTGATCGACATGGCGGGCTTCGAGCGGATCCGCGACATCTTCCTGGTTTCCGACGACTGGTATGCGCCGATCGACGCGGCGCGCGTGCAGTGCCGGGTCGACACCGACGGCGTGCGCCGCGACGCGCAGCTGCTCGGTGTATCGAAGGCCGGCTGCGTGACGCGGGCGCTGGATCTCGAACGCGGACGCGTGCATGCGCTCGTCGTGTCGGACCCGGAAGGCGTCGCGTTCGAGCAGGAGGTCGCCTTCGACCGCGATCTCGACGACGGCCGGACCCTGTGGCGCTTCGTGAATTCGACGCCGGACAAGGTCATCGACATCGGGCGGGTCGTCAAGCGCGGCTTCGTCGCCAGCGAGGGCGCGCCGATGTTTTGACGGGCGGCGCGCCGCGACGACCGCGCCAGGCATGGGTTTTATTTAGTCATACATATCAGATTGATAAACGCACGATCACTTGAAGTATTTCGAGGGAACACGTCATGACGGAAATCATTCGGGACATCATCAATCGCGCGATCGACGCGCAGGAAGCCCTGCTGCCCGCACCGGTCGACCGCTCGCGGGGCGACGCCACGCCGATCTTCGGCGAAGGCGCGCCGTTCGATTCACTGGGGCTCGTCGCGCTGATCGTCCAGATCGAGGAAATGGTCGAGGGCGAGCTGGGCGCCGGCATCACGCTCGTCAGCGAAAAGGCCATGTCGGCGCATCGCAGCCCGTTCGCCACCATCGGCGCGCTCGCCGAATTCATCGAATCGCTGCTGCCGGAGGCTGCCCGTGTCTGACGCGCCGATCACGCTCATCACCGGCACCCGCAAGGGTATCGGCAAGTATCTGGCCGAGTACTACGTATCCCTCGGCCACGAAGTCGTCGGCTGCAGCCGCGAGGACGCCGACTGGACGCTGTCCGGCTACGACCATCTGTGCGCCGACGTGGCCGACGAATCGGCGGTGCGCCGCATCATGAGCTTCATCCGCGACAAGCACGGCCGGCTCGACAACCTGATCAACAACGCCGGCATCGCAAGCATGAATCACGTGATGCTGACGCCGCTCGCGACCGTCAACCGGATCCTCAACACCAACGTCACCGGCACTTTCCTGTTCTGCCGCGAGGCGTCGAAGCTGATGGCGAAGCGCCGCAAGGGGCGCATCGTCAACTTCACGACCGTCGCGACGCCGCTCAAGCTCGAGGGCGAGGCGATCTACGCGGCGTCGAAGGCGGCGATCGGCTCGCTGACCGAGGTGATCTCGCGGGAGCTGGCGCCGCTCGGCATCACGGTCAACGCGGTCGGCCCGACGCCGATCGAGACCGACCTGATCCGCTCGGTGCCGAAGGACAAGATGGACCGCCTGCTCGCGCGTCAGGCGATCCCGCGCTTCGGCACCTTCGCCGACGTGTCCAATGCGATCGACTTCTTCCTGCGTCCGGCGAGCGACTTCGTGACGGGACAGAACCTCTACCTGGGTGGCGTATGAACGCGCTCGACACGCTCGACGCGCGCTTTGCGGCCGCCGGCGATGCGACGGCGCTCGTCGTCGGCGACGACGCGCTGCGCTACGGCGCGCTGCGCGCGGCGATCGCGGACGAAGAGCGCAGGCTGCGCGACGCGGGCTGCGTCGCGGGCGTGGTCGCGCTCGTGGCCGACTATTCGCTGCGCTCGATCGCGTGCCTGATCGCGCTGTGGCGGCTCGGCAACGTGGTGGCGCTGCTGACCGACCGGCAGGCGCCGCAGGAACGCGAGCTGATCGCGATCGCCGAGGCCGGCTGGGTGATCCGCAGCGGCGCGGACGGCGACGTCCGGCTCGCGGCGACCGGCGCGACGGTATCGCACCCGCTGCTCGCCGGCCTGAACGAGGCGCGCGAGCCGGGCTTCGTGATCTTCTCGTCGGGTTCGACCGGACGGCCGAAGGCGAGCGTCCATCGCGCGCTGCCGTTCCTCGACCGGCATGTCGGTCAGAAGCGCTGCCTGCGTTCGATCTCGTTCCTGCTGTTCGATCATGTCGGCGGCCTCAACACGCTGCTCTACGTGCTGTTCAACCAGGGCATGCTGGTCGTGCCCGCGTCGCGGCGGCCGGAAATCGTCGCCCAGGCGATCGAGACGCACCGGGTGCAGGCGCTGACCACCTCGCCGACCTTCCTGAACCTGCTGATCTTCAGCGGCGCGCTCGACCGATACGACCTGAGCGCGCTGGAAGTCGTCAACTACGGCACCGAGCCGATCACCGAGCGCGTGCTGGAGCGCCTGTCCGCCGCGCTGCCGCGCACGCGCTTCTCGCAGGCCTACGGCCTGACCGAGACGGGCATCGTGCCGACCCGCTCCGCATCGTCGACCTCGAACTGGGTGCGCATCGGCGGCCCCGGATGCGATGTGCGCGTGGTCGACGGGCTGCTCGAAGTGCGCAGCGCGACCACGATGCTCGGTTACCTGAACGCGCCGAGCCCGTTCACGGACGACGGCTACTTCAGGACCGGCGATGCAGTCGTGCGCGACGGCGAGCTGTTCCGGATCGTCGGCCGCCAGTCCGAACTGATCAACGTCGGCGGCGAGAAGGTCTATCCCGCCGAGATCGAGCGCGTGCTGAAGGACCTCGACGGCGTGATCGACGTCACGGTGAGCCGCGGCGAGCATCCGCTCGTCGGGCACATCGTGACCGCGACGTTCCGCGTCGCCGCGCCCGAGCCGCTCGACGCATTCCGCCAGCGCCTGTATGCGTTCTGCAGCGGCCGGCTGCCGGCCGCGCGCATTCCCCGCAAGATCCGCATCACCACCGAACCGCTGCACGGCGAGCGCTTCAAGAAGATGCGCACGACGGTCGACCGCGATTCGTTCGCCAACGAGGAGGCTTGACATCATGGACATGGAAACGATCCGCGCGGAGCTTGCCACCCTGCTCGAAGTGCCGGTCGGGGAATTGACCGACGACGCGCCGCTGCATCAGTTCGGCAACTGGGATTCGCTGGCGATGGTGGCGCTGATCGCCTACCTCGTCAGCGGCGGCCAGCCCTCGGTAAACGTCGACCGGCTGGAGAAGCTCGCGACGGTCGGCGAGATCCGCGCGCTGCTCGCGCCCGCCTGCGCGGAAGCCGCGCGATGATCCTCTCGCTCGATCAGGTGCGCGTGTCGGCGGTCGCCGCCGCGCTGCCCGCGCGCACGCTCGACATGAGCAGCCTCGCCGCCGAATACGGCGAGCTGGAGACGCGGCGCATCGTCGAGAGCACCGGCATCCGCGCGGTGCGCGTCGCGGAGGGGCTCTCGACGGGAGACCTGTGCGAAGCCGCGGCCCGCCGCCTGTTCGCGCAGGCGCGGGTGCGGACCGAGGCGATCGACGCGGTGGTGGTGGTCACGCAGACGCCCGACGACTTCATGCCGGGCGCGGCGGTCAGCCTGCAGGCGCGCCTCGGGCTCGCGCAGGACTGCCTCGCGTTCGACATCGACCACGGCTGCTCCGGCTACGTATACGGCCTGCTGCAGGCCGCGATGCTGGTGCGCGCCGGCTGCCGCTCGGTGCTGCTGTGCACGGGCGACGTGACCACCAAACTGCTCAAGCCCGGCGAGCGCCACGTGCGGATGGTGTTCGGCGACGCGGCGAGCGCCACCCTCGTCGAACCCGGCGGCGGATGCATCGACTTCGCGTGCTGGACCGACGGCGGCGGCGTCGGCCACCTGAGGACGCCGATCGACTACACGAACAGCGCGCACGCGGCCGCGCGGGTCGGCCATCTGCACATGAACGGCAACGAGGTGATGAACTTCGCGCTGTCGCGCGTGCCGCCGCTCGTCGACGCGCTGCTCGCGCACTGCCGCCTCGATCGCGCCGCGCTCGGCCTCGTCGCGCTCCACCAGGCCAACCAGTTCATGCTGCGCTACCTGCGCAAGATCTTGAAGCTGACGGCCGAACAGACGCCGATCGGCCTGGCCGACGTCGGCAACACGGGGCCCTCGTCGATTCCGCTGCTGCTCTCGACCGGGCTCGGCTTCCCGGAGCGGGCGCGCGAGCAATCGCTGCTGTGCGGCTTCGGCATCGGCCTGTCGATCGCGGCGGCGCGGCTCGACCTCTCGGCCACCCGCTGCTTCGCGCCGGTCGACGTCGCGCCGGCCGATGCGACCCGCGACATCGCCGAACAGGTTCCGGCGTGAACGGCCCGACGCTGTTCCACCGCCTCGACGGCGCGGGCCCGGAAGCCGTCGTGATGCTGCCCGGCCTGCAGGCGGACCATCGGATCTGGCGCGCTGTGCAAGCGAGCCTGTCGCCCGCATGGCGCACCGTGGCGGCGGACAACCGCGGCTTCGGGCGCAGCGGCTTCGACGGCGCGCCGCTGTCGATCGAGACGATGGCGGACGACGTGCTGTGCCTGATGGACAGCCTGTCGATCGAGCGCTTCTGCGTGGCCGGGCATTCGATGGGCGGCGCGATCGCGCAATGGCTCGCGCATCGGCATCCCGGGCGCGTGCGCGCGCTCGCGCTGTGCAACACGTTCCGCGCGATGCGCAGCGACACGCTCACCGCGATCCAGGCGCGCCTGCGGTCGCCGTGCGATGCGCGGGACTGGGCCGACATTCAGCATCGCTTGTCCGCGCATCTTCTCGCGAGCGGGCCGCTGCGCGGCGCGGCCGGGGCGGCGATCGTCGAGCGGCGCGCGCGGTCGATGGAGGCGGGCCACATCCTGGGCCTGCGCCGGCAGCTCGATGCGCTGCTCGCGTTCGACTCGCGCGCGTGGGTCGGCGGGCTGCGCGTGCCGACGCTGATCGTCGATTCGGCCGCCGATCGCCGCTTCCTCGTCGCGGAAGCGGACGCGCTCGCGGGCGAGATCCCCGCCGCGCAGCGCGTCACGCTGCCGGGCGGGCACGCGAGCACGATCGAGCAATGGCGCGCGCTCGCTCACCTGCTGGAGACCTTCTTCGGCATCCACGCGCCGGGCCGGCCGCCGCGGCCCGCGCACCCGACACCCATTTGCAGCACACGCGCCGGACGAACGCCGTTCGTCCCGGCGCACCCTTAACCTACCGACAGGAGCAAGCATGTATCTGATCATCTCGAACTACATCGTCGATCCGGCCAAGGTGGATCCCCACCGCAAGTCGCACGCGGACTGGGTCGCGAAGCACGTCGCCGACGGCACCTTCATCATCGCCGGCCCGAAGGACACCAAGGCGGGCGGCGTGATCCTCGCCAGGAGCATCGACAAGGCCGCGCTCGCGGCCATCATCGCCGAGGATTCGTTCGTCACCGAGAAGCTCGTCGAGAACCAGATCGTCGCGTTCGATCCGGTGTTCGCGACCGAGCAGTTCGCGGCGCTCAAGGCGCTGTGATCCCCCGCCGCCGCGCCCGGGTGCGGGACGCCCGGGCGCGGCGGCGGTTCAGTTGACGAACGGAACGCCACCATGACGGATACACGGACGCACTACGATGTCATCGTCGCGGGCGCCGGCCCGATCGGGCTGCTGCTCGCCGCCAATCTGACGCGGCTCGGCCTGCGCGTCGCGGTCGTCGAGAAACGCGCGACCCGCTCGACGCAGTCGAAAGCGTCGTCGATGAACGCCTATTCCCTCGCGATCCTGCATGCGCTCGGCGTCGCGCCGCGCTTTCTCGACGCCGGCAAGCCGATCCGGGATCTGGTGCTGTACTGGAACGAGCGACGCCTGATGCGCGTCGACTATCGCCGCCTGCCGTCGCGCTACGACTACATCCTCGGCCTGTCTCAGCCGGAAACCGAGGCGCTGCTCGAAGCGTGCTGCGTCGAGCTGGGCGGCGACCTGTTCCGCTCGACCGAGCTGCTCGATTTCACCGAGCACGAAGACACCGTGGCGGTATCGCTCGCGCCCGAACGGCGCCTGACCTGCCGCTACCTGGTCGGCTGCGACGGCGGCCGCAGCACGGTCCGGACGCTGCTCGGCCTCGATTTCGACGGCATCGACCACGGCGTCGGCTTCATCATGTTCGACAGCAGGATCGCCTGGGACGGCGACCTCGGCGTGGTGCACTACTACGTGAAGGAAGGCAGCTTCCTGATCATCATCCCGCAGGCGAGCGGCACCCACCGGATCATCATCAAGACGCGCGACGACGAAACGGTCGACGAGCGCGCGGCCGACAAGCCCGCCGCCTACCAGGCGCTGGTCGACAAATACGGCCCGCCCGGCGTGCGCGTCGAGGCCGTGATCTGGGAATCGCGGACCCAGTACTACAACCGGCTCGCGAGCCACTATCGACGCGGCCGCGTGTTCCTCGCCGGCGACGCGTGCCACCTGTTCAGTTCGATCGGCGGCCTCGGCATGAACACCGGCTTCCAGGACGCCTTCGCGCTCGCGTGGCGTCTCGCCGGCGTCGTCAAGGGGCGCTTCAGCGAGCGCGTGTTCGATTCGTACGTCGAGGAGCGGCGCGGCATCACGCGCCAGCTGATCGCGAGCACCGACATCAACACGCGCCTCATCACGCGCCTCGACAAGGACGAACACGGCCCGCTGCGCGACTGGCTGCCGTCGATGCGCAACCGGCCGCGCATCGCGCACGGCTTCCCCGACAACTTCTCGGGGCTCGGCCAGCGCTATGCGAGCGGCCTGTTCGTCTCCGGCGGCGGCGAGCTGGTCGGCAAGCTCGTGCCGTATGCGGCGTTCACCGTCGCGGGCGCGCCGTGCTGCACCTACGACCTGATCGACAGCGCGCATTTCGTGCTGCTGACGGCCGGCGTCGCGCCGCCCGCGTTCGCCGCGCGCTGGCCGGACGGCGACCTCGTGCGCACGGTCGCGATCGACCCCACGGAAGCGAACCGCCCCGCGCTCGACGCGCTGCACCTGTCGCGCGCGCGCGCGCTGCTGCTGCGCCCGGACGGGATCGTCTGCATCGAGGACGCGCTCGAACACGAGGACGGCTTCACGTCGTTCCTCGACGCCATCGCGCTCGAAAGCGAGCACGAAGCATCGCGATGCGCCTGAACGCACGCACGCCTCTTTCCCCAACCTCACACGAAGGTCGTCATGAAACCCTTTCTCGTCTTTGATCTGGATGGCACCCTGGTCGATACCGCCCGGGACCTGGTGGGTACGCTCAATGCGCTGCTGCGCGAGCACGATCTGCCGATCGTCGCGCTGCACGATGCGCGCAACCTGATCGGGCGCGGCGCGCCGGCGCTGCTCGAACGCGGCTTCGGCGAGCGCCTGCAGGCCTGCACGGCCAACGAACGGCAGACGCTGCTCAAACGCTTCGTCGCCCACTACGAAGCGCATCTGCTCGACCACGCCACGCTGTACGACGGCGTCGCCGACGTGCTCGGCGCGCTGCGCGCGGACGGCTACGAGATGGCCGTCTGCACGAGCAAGGGCACCGGCCCCGCGACGACGATCCTCGAAGGGCTCGGGATCGCCCGCCTCTTCTCGGCCGTCTGCGGCGGCGACTTCTTTCCCGGCGCGAAAAAGCCCGACCCCGCGCACGTGCTCGGCACGATCGCGCGCGCGGGCCGCACGCCCGACCAGGGCGCGATCTTCATCGGCGATTCGAGCGTCGACGTGAAATCGGCCAGGAACGCCCGCCTGCCGATCGTCTACGCGACGTACGGCTACAGCGACATCGACCCGGCCACGGTCGAACCCGACGCCGAGATCGCGACGTTCGCCGCGCTGCCCGACGCCGTCGCGACGATCGCGGCCCAGGTCTGACGCCGCGCGCTTCCTCTCCCCGACCACGAACCCGACATGAATCGCTTCCGTAAAATCAAGCTGATCGCGGTCGACACGAACGGCGTCCTGCTGAAGGATACGTTCGGCGTCACCATCAAGCATTTCGTCGAACGCCACGGCGGCGTGCATACGCCGGAACTCGAACGCCTCGTGCTGGGCGCGCCGCATATCGCGGGCGGCCACATCATGTCGCTCGCCTGCAAGCTGCCGTGGACCGCGCAGGAGACCATCGACGCGTTCCTCGCGGAACACCGCGCCTACACGCGCGACGATCCGGTCACGCTCAATCCCGGCGTGGGCGAGGCGCTCGCGCTGCTGCACGGCACGGGCGCGCGCATCACCACCTATGGCGGCCGCCCGGAAGACGCGATGTTCGCGCAGTATCTCGGGCCGTTTCGCGCGCTGCTCGACGCCGAGATTCCGTACGTCGACATCGACCTGATCCGCCCGGGCATGAAGGAGATCGTGCGGGACCGCTTCGGCCTGGCGTTCGACGAGGTGCTGTTCATCGACGATCTCGCCAAGGTCGGCGAAGCCTGCCGGACGCTGGGCGCGGGCTTCATCGGCGCGCCCGTGACGGCATTCCAGCGTCAGCTGATGCGCGATGCGGGCGTCGCACACCTGGTCGACTCGGTCGCCGAAATCAGCGTCGCGCTGCTCGACCGCATCGACACGGCCCTGCTCGCCGGCCGCTTCTGGTAAGCGCGCGCGGCGGCATGCCTCGGCGGTGCATCAACCGGCCTCGATCAGCACCTTGAGCGCGTGCGTCTCGGCCGCGTGGCTGAAGGTTTCGTACGCGCGCCCGATCTCGTCGAGCCGGAAACGGTGGGTGATCAACTGCGTCGGGTCGAGCCGGCCCGCGCGCACCGTCTTCATCAGCATCGGCGTGCTGATGGTGTCGACGAGCCGCGTCGTGATCGAGACGTTGCGATCCCACAGCTGCTCGAGATGCAGGTCCGCCTTGGTCCCGTGCACGCCGACATTCGCGACGATCCCGCCCGGCCCGACGATCGACGTGCACAGCTCGAAGGTGGCCGGAATGCCGACCGCCTCGATCGCGCAATCAACGCCCACGCCTTCGGTCAGGCGCAGCACCGCGCCCGCCGGATCGCCGTCGCGGCCGTCGACGCAATCGGTCGCGCCGAAGCGCCGCGCGATCTCGAGGCGATTCGCATCGGGATCGATCATCACGATCCGCGCCGGCGAATAAAACTGCGCCGTCAGCAAGGCGGCCAGCCCGATCGGCCCCGCGCCGACGATCGCGACCGAATCGCCGGGCTGCACCTTGCCGTTGAGCACGCCGCATTCGAAGCCGGTCGGCAGGATGTCGGACAGCATCACGAGCGCATCCTCGTCCATCCCGGACGGGATGCGGTACAGGCTCGCCTGCGCGTGCGGAATGCGCACGTATTCCGCCTGCGTGCCGTCGATCCGGTTGCCGAGGATCCAGCCGCCCGTCTCGCAATGCGAGTACATGCCGCGCCGGCAATAGCCGCAGCGGCCGCACGAGGTGATGCACGAGATCAGGACGTGATCGCCGGGCGCGAGCGACTCGACGGCCGCGCCCACCTGTTCGATCACGCCGACACCCTCGTGCCCGAGCACGCGCCCGGGCTCGCAGCTCGGCACGTCGCCCTTCAGGATGTGCAGGTCCGTGCCGCAGATCGTCGTGCGCGTGACGCGCACGATCGCGTCGGTGGCGGCCAGCAGGGTTGGCTTCGGCCGCTCGTCGAGCGACTTGCGACCGGGGCCGTGGTAGACGAGTGCTTTCATCTTGCGTTCTCCGAATGAAACCCTGGGAATGCCGCGCCGGAATCGCCGGAATCGACGGGGCGATCGCGGGGCGGCGTTCCGCTTAGTTTGAATGCGCGTCCGCGGCAGTGCCGTTCGGCCGCGCAGGCGCATCGGCGAAGCCGCCCGCCGGCTGTGCGCCGAACGCGGCGGCCCAGTCGCGCCACGGCATCGAGGCGTCCCGGGCGTCGAACGTGTGCTGCCAGTGTTTCGTCCAATCGCCCTGCCAGGCATGCAGCCCGTCGCGCAGCACGGCGACCGACGCCTGTTGCGCGCGCAGGTTCAAGGCGCCCGCGTCCTGCCACAGGCCCGCGCTGACCTGCAGATAATCGCGCCAGGCGAGCCGGCAGGCGTCCGTCAAGTCGCGGGCGTCGGCGGACGACCCGAGCGCATCGCCGACGCGACACAGCGCATCGCGATCGCGCTCGATGCCGCGCCCGATCAGCGCATGCCAGTCGCGCCGCCAGTCCTGCGCGCACGCCAGCGCGCGCAGCGTCGCTTCCCAACCGTCCCGGCAGCCGTCGAGCGGTGTCGTGTTCCCCGTCATCATCGGTTCTCCCCTTTGATCGAATCGGCGGATCTCTGCGTCGCGCCGCCAAGCCGGCCCGCGACCCATTCACTGTGCGACCTCCGCGCCGGGCGGCCGTTGACGCACGTCAAGCGGGCGAGCGCGCCGGGCGCGCGACATCGGCGCGCAGGGAGCGCGTTCGCGGCGACGAAGAAAAGGTGCGCTGGGCGCGGCGCGGAGAAAAGCCCGGGGCGGCCGTCGGGCCGGCCCGGGCGAACGGCGGCGGGCGGCCACGCCACCCGCCTGCATCATGCGGGATGCCCGTCGTGCGGACGTCCTGCGCGGCCGATGCGCGTCAGCGCGCGCCGGTGACCGTGGTCGTCGCGAGCATGGGCATGCCCGCGATCGGCGCGGGCGATTGCTTGCGCAGCGCCACGAAGAAGTTGTAGGAGCCCTCGGCGATCCACGGGATATAGACCTTGTACTGGTTGCCCGGATGCTCGCAGTCCACCACATAGGCATTCGGATCGCCGGGCGTCGTCACCCACAGGCAGGCGTATTCGGCAACCGGCTTGGCGCGATCCTCGTTCCAGGTCCAGTGAATGGTCGTGCTGGCCGTGCCGTTCACCGGCACCGTCACGCGCTGCGGGTCCGCCGACAGGCTGCCGTAAGGCGGCGGGCAGTTGTACAGGCAGATCGTGCCGGGATTCCACATCAACCCCGGCGACTTGGCCAGCCACTGCACCAGTTGCGCCTGCTGTTCCTGATTCAGGCTCGATCGGTCGAGGCCGTCGCTCGCGCGCGTCATCGTGCCCGCCACCGCCGCGCGCAGCTGGTTCACGTCCACCTCGCCGGCCGCGTGCGCCACGCCTGCGCCGAGCACCGCCGCTTGCACGGCGAACAGCACGGACAACACGCGTCGTTTCATCTGTCTCATCTCCTGCTCCTTGTAGGTTTATCCCCGGGTAGGGTTGTCGCGGGCAAGCCGTTGCGCGATGGCCGAATCAATTGACCGGCGCATTTCAATCGCCATAAACCGCCCAGGGTAATGAAAGGATAAAAATCAGGAAATGAAAGAAGCGCGACTGGAAAATCAACTCGAAACAATCGCGCATTCCGCGCACACTTTCGCACCTCGCATCGTCCACTCAGGCTGAACTCCGGCCTGTCGCGACGGCAAGCGACGGCGCACCGCCGCGCGAATCGCTCGACGACACGCGCGAAACCGGAATGGGAGCGCCCTTCGCACGCGGCCGGCCCGGTTCGATCGGAAACCGTTCCCACGGTCGCGGAACGCCGCCGCGCCAGTGCAACGCTGACAGGCGCGGCATACCCCAGCCTCATCCCGATGCCTGCGCCCGCATCGATCCCGCGACATCCCGCGTCCGGGCGCCCCTCCGCACCGCGCCCCTAGCGTAGCCGCGCCGCGTTCAACCGATCGCGCACGCGCCGCAATGCGAACACGCGCACGTAATCGTGAATCCGCGCGCCCGCTTCGAGTTGCGCGCGCGCCTCGTCGTACCAGCGTGTCAATGCGTCGTCCGGGATCGCCAGTTCCCGGGCCGCGTCGCGCAGCGCGTCGGTCAGCCATTCGTGCCGCATCGGGTCCTCCTTCGTGCAGGGTCCGCCTTCACCCTAAGCCCGCCGTGCGCGCGGCGCGCGTCGTCCCGCGCGTCGCGCTTGACGTGCATCAACGCGCGCGGGCGCGACACCGGCACGATGCAAACGTGACGGCTCCGCCACCCGACAGGAGAAAGCCGATGCCTCCCGACGCCCTGCCTCTGTCCGACGAGGACGATCCGCGCGGCGCTTCGCTGCACGCGCTGCTGCGCTACGCGATCCTCGCGCCGTCGAGCCACAACTCGCAGCCCTGGCGCTTCGTCGTCGACGATCGCACGATCGCCGTGTGCGCGGACCGCGTGCGCGCGCTGCCGGTGGTCGACCCCTACGACCGCGAACTGCTGATCAGCTGCGGCGCGGCGCTGCTGAACCTGCGCGTCGCGCTGCATCACGCCGGCTTCGCGCACACGATCCAGTCCTTTCCGTCCGACGTCGATCCCGACGTGCTCGCGCTCGTGCGCATCGACGCGCACGGCCACCTCGATCCGGCGCTCGCCGCCCTGCTGCCCGCCATCCCGCTGCGCGTCACCACGCGTCTGCCGTTCTCCAGCGCCGCGGTGCCGGAACGCGTCGTGCAGGCGCTGGTCGAAGCGGGCGCCGCCGAGGGGGCGGAAGTGGCCTGCGTGAGCGATGCGGACGAGCGCGCGCGGGTCGCGGGGCTGGTCGCGCAGGCGGACCGCGAGCAGTTCGCGGACCCGCGCTTCCGCCGCGAGCTGGCCAGCTGGATCGATGCGCGCCGCCACGGCGACGGCATGCCCGCCTATGCGGCCGGCGCGCCGGCGCTGCTCGATTTCGCGACGCCGCTCGCCGCCTCCGCGATCCGCACCTTCGATCTCGGCGACGGCCTCGCGGCGCGCCATCTCGCGCTCGCGCACGGCGCGCCGCTGCTCGCCTGCATCGCGACCACGCGCGACGACCGCGACGCCTGGCTCTCGGCCGGGCAGGCGCTCGAACGCATGCTGCTGGTCGCCGCGCAGGCCGGCTTCACGGCGTCGTACCTGAACCAGCCGATCGAGGTCGAGACCTTGCGCGCGCGCCTCGGCCAGCTGCTCGGGCTCAACGGCGCGCCGCAGTTGCTGCTGCGCATCGGCCAGGGGCCGCGCATGCCGCACGCGCCGCGCCGGCCGCTGGACGCGGTGGTGTCGTGACGCAGGCGGCGCGCGAAGCCGATCCCGCCTTCGATCGGCTCGCGCCCCGCGCCGGCAGACATCCCCGCGCGGATCGCTTCACGGCGCGCGCTGCGCGCACCGCTTCACGCACGGACGCCGTTTCGCCTCGCGTCCACCCTGTCCCACTATCCTGACTGACTGGAGATCACCGTGCGCATCACCGTTCATCTCGATGCATTCGACCGGCACCCGAACACCTACGCGATCCTGTGGTTCGACAAATCGCATCATCGCTGGTCGCGCGAAGGCCATGCGGGGCTCAGCCTGCCCGCCGGCGGGCTGCTCGCCTGCGTCCACGGCGCGACGCGCCTCGCCGCGCAGCCGGGCGGCGAATTCGACTGCGTGCTCGAAGGGCTCGACCTGACGCATGTCGACGGGCCGTTCGAAGGCGAGACCGGCATCGCGCGCTGGCGCGCGACGCCCGAAGCGCGCGCGGCGCTCGGCGTCTGGCATGTGCAGTGCATCGACGCGGATCGCGCGCCGTCCGCCTGACGCGGGCCGCCGCCGCGATTCAGATCGGCGTCAGCAGGGCTTCGCCGGCGAAATGCCGCGCGGCGTTGTCGACGAACAGGCGCACCGCCGCGTCGACCGCCTCGGGCGAGGTGCCGCCGACGTGCGGCGTCAGCACGACGTTGTCGAGGTCGAGCAGCGCGGCGGGCGGCTGCGGTTCGCCCTCGTAGACATCGAGCCCCGCGCCCGCGATGCGCCGCGCGCGCAACGCGTCGGCGAGCGCGGCCGTGTCGACGACGCTGCCGCGCGACACATTGACGAGATAGCCTTGCGGGCCGAGCGCGTCGAGCACGCGCGCATCGACGAGGTGCCGGGTGGCCGCCCCGCCCGGCGTCGACACCACGACGAAATCGGCCCAGCGCGCGAGCGCTTCGGGCGAATCGAAATAGCGATGCGCGACGCCGTCGCGCCGCCGGCGGCTGTGATAGCCGAGCGCCAGGTCGAAGCCGAGCGCGCGCCGCGCGACATGCGCGCCGATATGACCGAGCCCGAGAATCCCGAGCCGCTTGCCGGACAGGTTCGGCTGCATCGGCAGCGCATCGCGCCACATGCCCGCGCGGCACGCGGCATCGAGGCGCACGATGCCGCGCACCACGGCGAGCAGCAGCGCGAACGCGTGATCGGCAACGCACGCGTCGTTGGTGCCCGCGCCGTTGACCACCGCGATGCCGCGCGCATGCGCGTGGTCGCGCGCGATGTTTTCATGGCCCGCGCCGAGCGCGCCGATCAGCTCGACGCCCGGCAGCCGGTCGATCTCGTCCGCGCGCAAGCCGGTGCTGCCGTTGGTCAGCACCGCGCGCACGGCGGGATCGGGGGTGGCGAACGCAGCCGCGCGCGACGCCGGATCGGCCGCGTGGCGCAATTCGAATGCATGGGAGAGCGCCGCATGCGCGGGCGGGCGCAGCGGAATCAGCACGAGCAGCGTCGGCTTCATGATGGCGGGGCGGCGGCGAGGAAGGGAATGGGCAGTGTAGCAGCGCGCCGCCGGCCCGGCCCGGGCTTACTCGGGCGGATGCGCGTCGAGCCACGCGACGATCTGCTGCGCGGCCTGCAGCGGCGTCACGGTCTCGCCCGTCGCCAGGGTCTCGTACTTGAAAGGGTCCGAACCATCGAGATTATCGAGTTCGGGCTGCGCGATCGTCCAGAGCCAGTCGATCCGGTCCGCGATCGGCGACGGCGCGCCTTCGATGCTGCAACGGCAACCTTCGATCTCGGTCACGAAGCCCGTGGCGGTAGGTGCAAAGCTTGAAAACACGGCGACTCCCGTCGAGATGCGCCGCTGCGCGGCCGGGTAGCGAGTATCGCACGACGGGCCGGCCGCGGCGCGCCCTCACGCGAGCCCGCTGCCGGACGCGTACAGCACCAGTTCGGCATCGCTCTTCAAGCCGAGCTTGTTCATCGCGTTGTGCTTGTGCGTGCTGACAGTCTTGATGCTGCGGCCGTGCATCTGCGCGATGTCGGTGAGCGTCAGGCCGCTCGCGCACAAACGCACGACCTCGACTTCGCGCGGGCTCAGTTGCGGCGCGGGGATCGCGCCGAGGCCGGCCGGGCGCGGCCCGCCCGACGACGGATCGTCGGCCATCTGCCCGATCGCGCGCGGCAGCTCCTCCAGCCCGCCGCGCTTGCTCAGCACCGCGAACGCGCCCGCGTCGCGAATGATTTGCAGCAACGCATGATTGGTCAGCATCGTGAGGACGATGATCCGCGTCGCGGGATAGCCCGCGCGGATCGCGGCCAGCATCGCGAGACCGTCGGAAGCCGAGCCGCCCGGCATCGCGAAATCGGTGATCACGGCATCGCACGGCTGCGCCGCGAGCGCCGCCAGCAGCGCGGCCGGGTCCTTGGCCTCGCCGACGATCGACACGTCGGGACGCTGCGACAGCACCTGGCGAATCCCCATCAACACGATCGGATGATCATCCGCAATCAGTACACGCATCTTCATTCTCCTTTCTGTTGACGCGATACCACGATGGCGTCGCGTTCGCCCGCCGCCGATGCGACGCGATGCTGCAGATGCCGGATCATCGCGAACACGTCCCCGACAGCGGTGCGCAGCGCATCGGGTTCGCCATCGAGCCGGCGTTCCAGTTCGTCGAGCAGCTCGTCGACATGCCGCTGCCCGAACAGACCAAAGGTACCGCGCGCGGTATGGCACCACGTGCGCAGCGCGTTGCCCGGCAGCACGCCGCGCAGGTGTTGTTCGAGCGTCGCGCGGTCGTGTTCGAGCGCGCAGGCGAAGGCCTCCAGGAACTCGCGCCGGCATGCGCCGCGCACCGGCACGCAGCCGATCCCGTCGAGCAGCGCCGCACTGTCGAGCCGCCCGGGATCGAAGCCGCCGCCGCCCGCGCATACGTCGGCCAGCGCGCGCCGCAGCGTGTCGAGCGGGGTCGGTTTGTCGAGACACACGACCATCCCGGCCGCGATGCAGCGCGCCACCTCGTCGCGCGCCGCCAGCGCCGTGACGCCGATCACGGGCGTCGCGCGCACGCGCGGATCGGGATGCGCGCCGATCGCGGTCGCGAGCGCCACGCCGTCCATGCCCGGCATCACGCAGTCGGTCAGCACGGCGTCGAACGGCGCGGCCTCCAGGGCAGCCAGCGCCAGCGCGCCGTCGCTGCACAGACGGCTGTCGTAGCCGAGCGCGCTCAGTTGCCGAGCGAGCGCCAGCCGGTTCAACGGATGGTCGTCGACCGCCAGGATCCGGAGCGACGACGACGGGCCGCTCCCGCGACGCATCATCGCGCCCTCGGTGCTGGATGTTGTCGCGCTGGACGCCATCGCGCTGGATGTCGTCGTGCCGCACGTCGTCGCGCCGGATGCCGCCGTGCCGGGCACCAGCGCGCTGGATGTCGTCGCGTCGCACGCCGTCGCTCCGGACGCCGCCGCACCGGGCACCGCCGCACCGGACACCGCCGCACCGGACACCATCGCGCTGGACGTCGTCGCGTCGCACGCCGTCGCACCAGACGCCGCCGTACCGAGCACCAGCGCGCTGGATGTCGTCGCGTCGCACGCCGTCGCACCAGACGCCGCCGCACCGGGCACCAGCGCGCTGGATGTCGTCGCGTCGCACGCCGTCGCACCAGACGCCGCCACACCGGGCACCAACGCGCTGGATGTCGTCGCGTCGCACGCCGTCGCTCCGGACGCCGCCGCACCGGGCACCGCCGCACCGGACACCATCGCGCTGGATGTCGTCGCATCGCACGCCGTCGCACCGGACGCCATCGAACCAAACGCCATCCCTCCAGACGCGTCCGACGGATCAGCCTCCGCCCGGGCAGACGCGACGACGCGCAGCCGGGCGCAGCCGGCCGCCCCGGGCGACGCCTCGCCCCACGATGCCGGCGCGGACCGAGGGTGTGGCCGTGCGGCGGCCGCGGCCGCGCCCTCGTCCGCGCCACCGGTATCCACCCGCGCCACCCGGGCGGCGCGCGCCCCGACGACCCCACAGCGAATCCAGGCCTCGGCCCGCGTGCCCTGCCGCGCGTCACTCGTCACCGCGACGTCGCCGCCGAGCGCGCGGGCCAGCTGGCGCGCGATCGGCAAGCCGAGCCCCGCGCCCTGCGTGTGCCGCGCGGCCTCGCCGCCGAGCCGAGCGAACGGATCGAACAGCCGCGCGAGATCGCCGCCCGCGATGCCCGCGCCCGTGTCGTCCACGGTCAGCACGAGCGTCACCGCGCCCTGCGCGACCTCGCGCACGTCGACGACGAGCGACACGCTGCCGCGCGCGGTGTACTTGATCGCGTTGTCGAGCAGATTGACGAGGATCTGCCGCAATCGGTCGCTGTCGGTGACGATGCGCGCCGGCACCTCATCCGCGACCCGCCAGCGAAAACCGAGGGCCTTGCGCCGCGCCCGTGCGCCGAACGGCGCAAGCGCCCCTTCGAGCCAGCCGCGCACGTCGACGCGCGTGATCCGCAGCGTCACCTGGCCGGCCTCGATGCTCGCGTAGTCGAGCATGTCGTCGAGCACCCGCGCGAGCGTGCTGCCGGACGCCTGGGCATGCGTGAGCAGACGCCGCTCGTCCGCCGAGAATGCGCCGCGCGGCAACAGTTCGATCAACGCGAGCATGCCGTTGGCGGACGCGCGCAGCTCGTGGCTCGCCATCGCCAGGTACTCGCGGCTCGCCCGCAACGCGGCACGGGTGCGCCGCGCCTCCCGGGTCAACCACGCGCCGCCCAGACCCGCGATCACGAGCCCCGTCACGCCCAGCGCGCTCAGCCCCGGCGCGGGCGGCAGCCAGTGGCCGGCCGCGCCGCAGGCTGCCGGCCATAAAGCGCCCCAGCCGCGCGCGCAGTCCGCGAACGCGGCCAGCGCCCAGACCGCCAGCCCAGCCAGCCATGCATGCGTGAGTACGCGGCGCCAATGTTTTCCGGCGACGAAGCCGTTGCGTTTCATGTTGTCGTTCCAATCGAAATGCCGCCGGGCGACCTCCGCGCCCCCTGCGCCGGCGGCTAGGCTAGTAGCGAACGTCGATGATCACGCTGTCGGTATACGCGCCGACGGGCGGCGTGGCCTGATCCGGATAGATCTTCGCGGTATAGGGAAACAGTTCGCTCGACTGGCCGTCGGCCGCGCCGTCGCTGGATGCCCGGTTGTCCGCCTGCCGCCATACCGCGCCGTCGGGACCGAACACGTCGTATTGCAGGCGATGCGCGCCATCCGCCATCTGACGCCGCCCGTTCGCGTGCGGCTGCCCGCCCGCGCCGATGCCGACCGTATAGGCCATGCCTTTCGTGCAGCGCAGCGCGAGACTGCCCGTGACCGTGGCGAAGTTCGATACGATCGGCGCCGCGCCGAAACTGAGATCGGGCGCATGGATCACGCAGTCGTTGGCGACCGTGGCCGACAGTTGCACGCTCGCCGAACCACTGCCGCGGTCGCGCCGCGAACACAGCCCCCCCGCACCGATCCCCGCGCAATAGTCCCAACGCCAGGAGAACGTCAGCGTGTCCAGATAGACGCCTGCCGCCACGTTTCGGCCCGACGGGATCTGGAAATAGAGCGGCAGCAGGTTCGATTGCCCGCCGAAAACGCCGAGCAGGTTCAGCAGGCGGCCGCTCGCCCAGTTGTAGGCCGTGTCGGGATTGAGCGGGATCGCGCGGTTCGCATCCGCGTGGATCTGGTATGGCACCCGATCGCCCGTCGGTCCCGCGAGACGCCCCCCGCGCCGTGAAACGACCGTCATCTCGATAAAATCGCCCGCCGCCGGCAAGCCGGCCGGCGCGCCGCTGCACGACAGGCCGCTGCTCGTCGTCGAGGTCGACTGCCGCTGGCTCGCGAGCACGAACGACGTGACGGTGCCGAACGAGGCCGGCGCCGCGGCGACGACCGCGCAGTCGGCATGCGCATCCGGCATGGCCGCGCCCGCGCACGACAGCGCGAGCGACGGAAGAAGCGGGCGAAGGCGGCTCATGCGCGGACCTCAGCGCGTCGCGTCGCAACGCAGCGGGCCGACCCGCCGCGCACCCGACGCGGCCGCGTCGAACGCGAACGCGACTTCGCAGGCGCGTCCGTCCGGCCACGCGACGCGCATGCGATTCGTCGCCGCGAGGTTCTCGAAGTAGGTCTCGCCACCCCAGCCGACGAGCGAGGTTCCGCCGCTCTCGATGTGGGTGACGCGCAAGCCGGCCCGCAACGGCAGCCCGTCCGCATCGACCAGCGCGACGCGCGCGGCCGCGACCCGCCGCAGCGAGAACCGCACCAGCGCGCCGGCGCGCTCGCGCACCGCGACCCGTCGCTCGGTGGCCGGCGCGCGCACGTCGGACGGCAGGTCGAGCGGATCGATCTCGTACTTGGCCGCGTAATACGACGGCGCCCAGGGCACCAGCAGATGGCCGGAACGGTCCGTCACGCCGACCGGCTGGTTCTCGTAGCGCACCGGCACGCCGCGCGCGCCGTCGGTGCTGACGACCACGAACGCGTCGTCGACCCGATTCGCGGCGAGCCACGCGCCGTCCATCCACACGAGCGCGCCCTGCGCCTCGCCCCAGCGGGTGTAGCGATTCTCCGCGCCGTGGCTGTAGACGCCGCCCTGCACGTGCAGCGCGCGATGGCGCCAGGCCAGGTCGGCCTGCCGATAGCGCGCGCCGCCGCCGGCATAGCCGAGGGTCCAGCCGAACCCGCCGTCGCTCGGCACGCCGCGGCTGTACTGGAGCCGCTCGCTGATGCGCCCGTCCGTGTCGCGTACCACGCCGCCCGTCGCCACGCCGTAAGCGCCGAGCGGCACGATCAGCTCCAGTTGCGCGCTCGCGCCGCGTTCGCCGAGGGTGCGGTTCAGCGCGGCGTAGAGCGTCGCGCCCCGCATCAGCGGCCGTGAATACGACAGGTTCAAGACCCGGTGACGTCCACCGTCCGCGCCGCGCATCTCGAAGTAGCCGGCGCCGAGCGTCCCGCCCGCGCGGCCGAAACTCAGCGCGCCCGTCGCCTGCGTGCTCGCGCGCGCGAGCCGGGCCCGGCTGCCCGGCCCCGCCTGCCGCTGCACGGACAGATCGCCATAGCCGGGCGTGCGCAGCACCCGCTGCACCGCCACACTGCCGCGCTGCGCGGTATAGCTGTAGCCGAACGCCTGTTGCCAGCCGCCCGCACCGTCGACGCGGCCGTACGCGCGCGCCGCGTTGACGACGCCGAGCTGGCCGAGACCGAGCGTCAGGCCCGCGCCGCCGAGCGCGAGCCGCGCGCCGCCTTCGGCGTGCGCCTCGGCCGTCAGCCTGTCGGTCACGCCGTGGCGGACTACCCCGGATACGGCGAACCGCCCGTAGGCGAACGACCGCAGGCCGTAGTCGCGCCGCACGAAGCCCGCATCGAGCGCATACGAGGACCAGCCGCGCCGCAGCAAGGTGTTCGCGACATAGAACGGCACGAGGGTCTCGACCCGCCGGCCGAGCGCATCGGTGGTAACGAGCGTCGCCTCGCCCGCGCCGTTGATGAACGGCCCGTTGTCCATCGTGAACGGCCCCGGCTGCGCCTGGCCGCTCGCGGCGCGACTGCCGTTGATGAACAGATCGACGCTGGTCGGCACCGCGGCCTGCCCGGAAAAGCGCGGCAGCGGGTACGTGACGAGATCGGGCCGCACCGAGAAGTCGCGTGCGATCGACACGCCGCCCACGCGCACCGCGCTGCTCCACGGCAGCGCGCCCGTGATCAGGTCGCCCGCGGCATAGGTGCGCATGCGGTCCTCGTCGGCGTAGCGCCAGGACGTGTCGTAGCGCATATAGCGCGCGCCCGGGACGCTGCCGTCCGCGTGGTACACCCCATTATTGACGAGCGCGCCCCAGCGGTCGAACACGCGTTGCTCGAGCCACGCGGACGCGCGGTTGCGGCCTTGCGCCGACGCCGCCGCGTAGACGTCGTAGTTGAACAACGCGCCGAAACTCACCTCGGCCGGCGCCCGCTCGCGCGAATTGGCCGCGCCCAGTTGCTGATGCGGCAGCCAGCCGGGCGGCACCGTCAGTTTCAATCGCTGCAGCGTACTTTCGTATTCCATCGTCACCCCGTCGAGCCGGCCGAGATCGAGCCACTGATCAGCCGGCGCCTCTATCCGCACCGATGCCCGCGCGAGATCGCCCGCGCGGATCGCATATGCGCCGCCGCGCAGCCGCACCGCGACGATCTGCCCCGAGTCGCGCTCGTTGACGACCAAGTCCAGATACAGCATCGCGTCGCGCGCGGGCTCGCCGGCGGGCGAGCCCGTCTGCGCCTGCACGGCCAAGGCCAGCCAGCAGCCGGCCGCGCCCGCGAGTCGGCCGAGCCGCGCCCGGCGCGCGGACGCAGTTGGCCCTTGGGCGCGCGCCGCCCTCGCACCGTCGAGCGCGGCGCGGTCGTCATTCTGTTCGTCAAGCAATCTCAGCGCCCGGGCGGCTCCGCCTGTTCCACCTCGAGCGCGAGGCCGGCCGCGCCGTTGACGGTCGCGACCAGGGTCGGCCGGGTGCCGGACGCGAACGTCCCCGGCACCGGCCAGCGCATCCGCGCCCCCGGCAGCACATAGCCGAGCAGCCCGCGCGCCAGATCCACGCGCGCGCCGTTCGATTCCAGCACCGCCTGCGTGATGCGCGCGTGCACCGGCCCCTGGTTCGACACCTCCAGCCAGCGCCGGCCGCCTTCGCGCGCGAGCGACCAGCGCAGCGCCGGCCGTCCCGCGCTCGCGGGATCGCGACGTCGGCTCGGATCGTCGCGGGTCCACTGTCCCTCGCCGTACACGAACAACGGCACCGAGTAGTGCATCTGGAATTTCACGCCGAGCGAGGCATGGCCCGCCGACACTGGCGCCTCGTCGTCGGGTTGCGGAATCTCGTCGATCAGCACGCGGTACGCGTCCTCGCCGCCCGGCGCGACCGGCGCGATGCGCGTCAGCCGCACCAACTGGCGCGCGCCGGGCGGAACGGTCGCCATCGGCGGACTGCCCGCGACGCGCGCCTGGGTCTCGTCGTAGACGTCCGCGCCATCCACCTGCCGCCAGCCGAGCACCCGCACCTGCAGCGTCACCGGCTGGTCGTCGCGGTTCTCGAGCCACAGCGCCGCTGCGCGCTGGTCGCTCTCCATGACCGGATCGATCGGCCAGATCATCATCGACGCCGCCGCCCACGTGCCCCGCGCCGCCAGCAGCAGCATGCCCAGCACGACGAGCCGGGCTCGACGACCGCTGCCGACACTGCCCTCTCTTGCCCCAATCATCACGCACCCCTGAATGATTCAATATCCGAACGTGACCTGCGCCGTATCCGTATAGACGCCCGCCGGCACCCCACCGCCCGGCAGACTCAATTCGCCGTATATCGGCAACGCGACGATGCCGGACACCGGCATCGACACTGCTTGCCCGATCCCGATCGGCCGCGTGCGCGCGGCATCCGCGTACAGGCGATAGGGAATCCGCACGCCGCCGCCCGCCGTGAGCTGGCGGGCCCCGTGGCCCGCACCGGGTTGGCGTCCGCCATCGATCGTCAGCGCCAGGGTCGTGCCGGGCGAACATTCGAGTTGCAAGGCATGGCCCGCGGTCGCGACCGTCACCTTCCCTGCCGCCACCGCGGGATGCACGCCGAAATCGAGCGGCCCGAGGTCGAGCGCGCCTGCCCCCGCACCGCGCAGCCCGCATCCGGCGACGATCTGCGCGCTGACGCCGAAGGCCTGAGTGCGCGGCAACGGCGTATCGGCGCGCGGCGCGCCCGGCCATGCCAGCGCGCCGAACCACAGCGCGGCCCGCAGGCCGCGCGCGATGCCATCACCAGCCAAGCGTGATGCTCAACGTGTCGTTGTAGGCGCCGGCGTCCAGCGCCGACGGACTGACCTTGTTCGCGACGCCATACACCGGCAGGTCGAACGCGGCGCCTGGCGTCGGCACCGAGATGGTCTGCGCGGTGTCGGACACATACTGGGTGCTGCCCGCCTTGTCCGCGTAGATTTCATAGGGTACGTAGCTGGCGCCGTTGCTGACCGCGCGGGTGCCCGCGCCGATGCCCGCCCCCTTGCCCCCATGCCGGCCGGCGTCAACGGTGACCTGGACCGCCGCCACGTCGGGCGAACAGGTGATCTGCGCAGCGCCGGACGACCCGCTGCCGCTCACCGCGCTGCGCAGCGAACCGGTGAAGCCGCTCGGCTGCATGCCGAAGTCGAGGGTGCCGAAGCTGGTCGCGCCGACCGACCCGCCGCCCGCGTTGATCACGCAGCCCGAGGTCAGCATCAGCTTCGTATCGATCCTGCCGGTGAGCGGACTCGATTCGGCATAGGCGGCCCCGCAAGCCGACGCGGCCACGAGCGTGATCCAGGTTTTCATGCTCAATTTCATTTGTATTCCTATATGTTATTGAAAGAAGTGCTGCCATCAGCACCCGGATCACCCGTTCAGCATGATGCCGGGGACATCCTCATGGAATCTGAACGGATAGGCGCCGCCCGGGCCGCTGATCGCCCCATCCGGCGGCGGCGCAACGTCGCGGCCACCGAGGTCGACGAAGCAGGTCGCGGGATACCCGGCGCGCCAGCGGCGCGCGGCATGGAATCCGTGCCGCGCGTCCGCCCACGACAACGTCCCGCACAAGACGGTGGGGTGGCGGATCGCCGTTGCGGCCGCAGCCGATCGGGACAGCGCATCCGTCGCTCCCGGCGCGGCGGACGAGGCCGATGGCCCGGCGCGCGCCGTTCGCGCGGCGGCCGACTGCCGAGCGAACGAACCGGCACGGCGCGGGTGCACCAAGGCCGACCCACCCGGCCCCCCCGCGACCCCAGCAGATCTCGATCTTGGCCTGGCCCCGGGCCTCGAAGCCGCCCACCGCCGCACCACCCGAAATCGACAGACCGGGCAGGCCCTCGCGACACCACGCAAAATCCGCACCGCATCCATCGCCACCGTGCACGACCGGCCCGCGTCCACGCGGCAATCCGGCGCGACGCTCGTCATCAAATTGATTCAAGTGGTTTTGGTTTTGCTTCATGCGGATTTTCAATATTCAAATCAAATTGCCCATCGCCACATAAACATGCACGAAAGCATCATGAATTAATTATTAATTCGGCACCATCGGAATAATCCTAGCAACATCACATTTTACAATTTTTATTATTCATTTCGGATCATCTTAAAATCATGACATCGCATGCCGCAACGTCGTTTTTCGAGCACGGCGGGATGCCCCTCCCTTTGGCCACCAGGGCATATCAATGCGCTCGATGGGGATAGGCAACGCTGCGCGCACTTGCTTGCGCGAAGTCAATTGATCTTATCAACACGTTCACATCCATAAATTAGAACAAGTCTCAAAATAACCTTCATTCGATCCTCGATCTTAAAAAATACCAATGAAATGACAAATTCAAGGGATCTCACCAAGACATCCACTTCATGGCATTTTCCGCATCACGGTTTAACAAGCATTCCTGATTCACGTATTCCAGGCACGCGAACCCGATCGGATCGCCATGTGTTCCTCGCATCCCGGCATGACGCAATCGACACGCGACGGTCGAACCGGACAACCCGTGTCGCGAACGCAGTCAAAAGGCATTCGTAAGACTGAGGCGCCCGCCATCCCCGCGCCGCGTCGTGGGCCACACGAATCGGCGGGGTTCGCTCCGGCACGCGCGAGACTGTCCACCACGCGCGGCGCCGCCCACCGCCGCACTTACATGCACTTACATCTGTGCGCGACACTGTGCACGCATGCGACAGAATCCCGCGCAGCGTTGCGCGGCAAGGCGCGCGGCTTGCCGGCGCCCTCGGATGCGAGCCCGCGGCAGCGCATCCGGCGCGCCGCTGTCAACCAATTGCCGTCGCCGGGAGTTATTGACGGTACTGGGGCCGTTCATGCGCCAGCGGGCCGGTCCGATCCCGTCGGGCTGCACTTGGGCACACCGTGCCGCCCTCTCCCATTCAGTCAGGAGTAGAAATGAAAAAGACAGCATTCCTCGCAGCGATCGCAGCCGGCCTGTGCTTCTCGATGACGAGCTTCGCGCAAGTTCCCGCCAGCGCACCCACCGGGACGACCGGCCTGTGCAAGGACGGTACGTTCTACTCCGGTGCCTCCAAGAAAGGCGCGTGCGCGGGCCACAAGGGCGTGAAGACCTGGTACGGCGCGGCAAGCGCCACCGCGGCAAGCGGCGCGATGGCAAGCGGCGCGATGGCGGCGCCGGTCGCCGCCTCGGCCGCGAAGCCCGCCGCCGCGAGCGGCGCGATGACGAAGAGCGCCGCGCCGGGCGGCGGCCCCGGCCAGGTCTGGGCGAACACCAGCACGAAGGTCTACCACTGCTCGACCGACAAGTACTACGGCAAGACCAAGCAGGGCAGCTACATGTCGGAAGCGGACGCGAAGGCGAAGGGCTTCCATCCGGCGCACGGCAAGGCCTGCTCCTAAGCCGCACCGGCACCGCATGAAAACGGCCGCTGCATGTACGTGCAGCGGCCGTTTTCCGTAAGGCGGACCGACGCGGCGCAAACCACCCGCCGCGCCCGCCGCCGAATCCCACCGCCGAATCCCGCCGCCTCGTCCCCACGCGCCGCCGCGCAAACCGGTCCCACGGCCGAAGCTTGCCCCGCCCGCCGGCCCAATCCCCGTCGGCGCACGTCCATCCCCGATTCGAGATTAGAGTCTCCCCACTACACGCCGGGGCGGATTAATTACGTGATTTCCATCCAGACATCAACAAACTCCGCCATCGTTGCCGACATCAGGCATATTGCAGCGCGTCATCGTTTCACTATCGGGCTGCCGGGCCCGCCCGGCGGGCGCTTCATTTACTTTCACTCAATTTATTCATTAATCGTCATCATTCGCCCAATATTCCCCAATCGACCCCTCTAAAAATAAATTCGGATTAATTCGAACATTGCATGTAAATCAAATGTAATATTCGAGCGGGGTTGCAGCATGCCCCTCCGGCCTGCGCCGGGCGCCCCCGCCCAGCGCTCGGCAACGCGCGGCCCAGGACGGGCATTCCCCCTCAGCCGTCCCTCCGGTGCCATCTCATCCTCGCGAAGCGTGGTGTTCCGATCCTGATTGTTTAGTACACCTCTTCAATCCACACGGGAAGATCATGACCAAGACCTTCTACATCACCGCAGCGCCTGTCGGCGCAGTCCCCAAGTTCCTCGACCCCCAGGAACCGAAGTTCATCCCGCTCCCGCTTCTCGATCTGCTCGACGATGCGGCGCGCGGCACGCTGCAGCACGCACTCGAGGCCGATGGCTGGGAAGCCGTGCCGGAAGGCGGCATCGCCCTTGAGCGCGGTTTCGACGCGCCCGTCGACCTGGCCGCGCAATCCGCGCGCACGCAGTTCGACGCCCTCGCCGCACTCGGCTGGTCGCGCGACGGCGCGGTGCTGCGCCGAGATATCGCGCACACGGCGGTCGGGCTGCCGCTCATCGTTCCACGCGCGCTGCTGGACCGCATCGCACCGCGCGATCTGGTCCGCCAGCTGGTGCTCCAATTGACCACGTTCGGCTGGCTCGCCACCGACGACGGCGGTCTCGAATGGCCGCACGAGCGCGTCCACAGCTACCTGCCCCCCGCCCTGGTCGAACGCCTGCGCGAAGACGCGCCGGCCGCGCTCGACGCCTTGCTCGCGAACGGCTGGCAGCCGCGCGGGCCGGGCCTATGGCAACCCGGCAAGGCGCGCTCGCCGCATCTGCCGATCACCGCGAGCGGCATCGTCGACGCGGCGCGCGACGCGCTGCGCGAAGGCGCGGCGGCGGTCCACCTGCACACTCGCGCGACCGACGACCAGCGACGCCTGCCCGTACCGGGCCTGAACACCGGCATCACGATCGGCGCGCAGCGCAATCACATCGTGGTCGACGACTACGACCACATCGTGCCCAGCCTCATCGCCCTCGAACCGGCCGCGATCCTCAATCTCTCGACCAGCGCGCGCGGCGATCGCCGCGCCTCCGAAAGCCCGCTGCGGCGCGCGCACCTGAAGCACTACGGACACGCGCGGATCGCCCCCGACGTCGCCTCGTTCAGCCCGGGTCCGGTGGTGTTCCAAGGCGGCGGCGGCTATGACAACCCGCACGGTTTCCTCGCGCAGCAGCTCGCGCATTTCGCCGAATACGGCGTGCGGCCCGAGATCGAGGTGTTCAATCACACGATCGTCGAGAACGCGACGACGCTGTACCGCGCCCCGCTGATCGCGGCCGGCGTGCCGGTGCTGTTCATGCTGGTCGCGGCCGTCGACCAATACCACCGCGATCCCGTCAGCGGCGAGACCGAGGACGACTCGCTGATCGACGTCGCCTCGCGCAAGGCGATCGCCAAGCTGCTGATGCGGGACGAACCCGAAGCAACCGCCGAGGCCGCGCGCATCGCGGTCGACCGCCTGCGGCCAAGCGTCGAGCAGTTGCGCGCAGGCTTCCCCGACTGCCGGATCTCGCTGCTGCTGCCCGGGCCGTTCCAGGCGCTGCTCGTCGACGTCGCGCTCGGGCTCGATCTCGACGGCATCCGCGTGGGTCTCGAGGATGCGCTGAACGTGTTCGACGAACGCGTGCCCGGCGGCGTGCGCAAGGCGGCCGGCACCGGCGACCAGGTCCGCGCGCTGCGGCTCGATCTCGAACGCCGCGGCATCGCAATCGTCGATGCCGAGACGCTGCGCGACGACCTCGGCATGCAGCGCCCCGACGTCGCGCTGTTCAGGCAGGCCGAAGCCGCGCTCGCCCGCTATCCGGCGGACGCGCGGCCGCCCGCCCGCCTGCCCGGCGCATCGACGATCGTCGACGCGCTGCGGCCGATCATCGATCGTTATCGGCGCGTCGAGGACGAACTGGCCAGCTGCCTCGCGACCGCGACCGACCTGCCCGCCACGCCGGCCCAGCTCGCGGCCTTCGTGCGCGCGACCGCGCATGGCTTCGGCCTCTCGATCCGCTCGTTCGTCGAGGAGCTGGACCGCTACGCCGACCAGGAACACCTGATCGCCAACGACCTCGACGTACCGCTCGCGCTGAACTATGCGCGCGAGATCCTCGCCCCGCGCGGCTACGGCATCGCGAGCTACGACGACGCGCTCGAACGCTATGCGCGACCCGGCCAGACCATCTCGCGCGAAGGCGCCAGCTACCGGGTGCCGAGCGAACAGTTCAAGCCGCTCGCGCTGCGCGGCCTCGAATACCTGGCCGCGATCCCGTGCCGCTACAACAGCGACCACAGCAATGTCGTCAACGTCGGCTTGCGCCAGGACACCCGCTACAGCGCGACGATGGCGCTGCTTTACCATGCCGCGCGCGAACTCACGCTCGCGCTGCGCGAGCGCTCGAGCGCGCCGCGCAAGGCGCCGGGACCGGTCTGGACCGCGGTCGAGACCGCCGCGAACCCGGCCGAGCCGCCGCATCGCGAGGCGCTCGACACGCCGGGGCCGCTCGCCGCGGACGGCTTCGACTGGATCGTGCTGCCCAGCACGCCGACCACGAACTATCCGCTCGGCCTCAAGCTGTCGCACGGCATGACGCGGCGCTTCCACGGCTTCGTCGCGCAGATCGCCGCCGACCCGATGCTGCGGCCGCCCGGCACCGCACCGCTCGCGAAGCCGCTGCGCCTGCTCGGCATCACGCACGCGGGCCAGCGCCACGACGGCGAGACCGTGATCGAGGCCAGCATGCTGCACAACCGCTTCGCGTTGAATGCGGATCTGGCGGGCCGTCTGTTCAGCCCGGAATCGCAGATGATCTACGAACGGCTGATCCTGCCGCGCCTCGTCGATGCGCCGGACCGGCTCGACTACACCGATGCGCTGCTGGTGCGCCGCGACGCGGCGGGTTTCCCGCTCTACCGCGACGGCTCGATCGCACGCCGCATCAACCCGCGCCGCATCGAGGCATTGCCGCTGCTGCGCCTCCTCGCGCACAGCTCGGGGATCGCGACCGCGCAGCAGCTCGACGTGCTCGCATGCCTCGACGGCGAGCGGATGGGGATGAGCGAGGAGGAGTTGCGGGCGTTCTTCGACCGGGCGCTGATCGTGTCGTTCGGGTCGGCGGCCGACGTCCATCTCGACTGGCTCGGCACCTCGGTGCTCGACATCACCGCGTTCAACGACGTGCGCAGCCTCGCCGGCACGACGCACCGCCACTACGTGCTGACGCCGGGCGCGCATTCGGACGTGCTGCAGCAATGCCTGTCCCGCGCGCGGCCGGGCGAGTATCGCTACGAGCACGCGGTGCCGGTCTGGCAGCAGGGCGCGCGCGGCAAGGTGGTGGCGCGGTTGACAGGCGTGTTCCTGCTCGACGACGCGTCGCGCCTCGATGACGGCCATTCGATCCGCCGCTATCTCGCGTCGAGTCCGCTATGGCTGCGCCGCTGGATCTCGCTGATTCATCATGCGCGGCCGGATGCCGGCGCGCAGGCGATTCTCACGCAGTTGCAGGCCGCGACCGAACAGCGCGACGCCAGCGCGAATCAGGCGATCCGCCAGGCGATTGCCTGAACGGGCGGGGTTGGCGTCGGGCCCTCGCCCGGCGCGGCCTGTACGCGGGCCGCGCCGGGTGTCGGGTGTCGGGTGTCGGGTGTCGGGTGTCGGGTGTCGGGTGTCGGGTGTCGGGTGTCGGGTGTCGGGTGTCGGGTGCCGGGTGCCGGGTGCCGGGTGCCGGGTGCCGGGTGCCGGGTGCCGGGTGCCGGGTGCCGGGTGCCGGGTGCACGT
>NZ_JBXAPG010000006.1:24493-33274 GCF_058803765.1 Burkholderia sp. GW821-FHT14F03 | reverse complement strand
GCCGGGTGCCGGGTGCCGGGTGCCGGGTGCCGGGTGCCGGGTGCCGGGTGCCGGGTGCCGGGTGCCGGGTGCCGGGTGCTAAACGCCGGACACCAAGTGCCCGACGCCGAACACCGCCCGGCCCGTCGACCAGCGCGTGCGACACGGCCGCCCGTTGGGCGGCCGTCTTCATTCACGCACCGGCGCAGCGCGCGGCGCGCCAGCGCGCATGATCGGCGCGGGTCCAGTCGAACGTGACACCGACCCGGCGCGTGCCCGGCCGGATCTTCGGCTTGTACAGCGCGAGCGTCAGCGCATCGAGCGCCGGCCATTCGTCGAACGACAGCACCGCGATGTCGAACACGAGCGTTTCGAGCAGGCGCGTATGCGGCTTGTGCGCGACGAACGCCGCGATCCGCGCGCAGTACGCGTCGTAGTCGATCCAGCCCGCCTCGCCCTGCTCGGCCGGCACGCAGCGATACCCGAGCCGCGCATCGAGCACCACCGGCTGCGGCCCGGCATGCTCGTGCGCATGGATGCCGACCCGCGCCGGCATCTGCAATGCATCGATGAACACGCTCCAGCCGCCGCCCGTCATGCGGCTGTCCGCGATGAACGGCGCCTCGGCCGGTTTCATGACGCGAGCGGCGCGGCCGCGTCGAGCATGATGCGGCAGAAGTAGTCGGCGAAGCTGCGCCGCACGACGATCTCGAACGATTGCTCGCCCGTCGGCACCAGCACGATCGACGCCTTGAAGAAATGGCTCTGCGCGCACTGTCCCACGCCGAACCCGCGCGGATGCAGATCGAGCGGGCAGCCGCGCGCGAGCACGTCGCGCACGCGCTCGCCGCTGATCTCGACCACCGTGTAGCCGCTGCCGACATCGACCGCCGCCGCATACAGCCCGTCCAGCGCGCGGGCGAGCGTCGCCTCCAGGCGGCCGGCCTCGACCGCGCCGTTCGAGCGCACCAGCCATTCGTCCGGGCCGAGCCACAGCACGTCGCACTCCGCGCCGCGCGCGACCGTGTTCGGCCGCGCAGGCGGCCGGCACCCGAGCGCCGCCTCGAACGCCGCGACGAACGCCGGGTCGCCCGCCTCGCCCCGCACGTTCACGAGATCGAGGAAGGGCCGCTCGCGAAACGCGAACTTGCGCGCCGCGCGCGCATCCTGCTCCGCGAGCAGGCCGGCCGCGCCGACGAGCGGCGATTCGAGGCGCACGCCCTGCGCCTCGCGCGGCGACGCCGCCTCGCTTCTGGTTTCATTCCACATGCTGGCGCACCCCTTCGCTGTCGTAGAAAACCGGGCTGGAGATCTTCGCGGTCACGCGGCGGCCGTCCGCCAGCGCAACGGCGACCGTCCCGCCCATCCGTTCCAGTCCGCCCTTCACCACCGCGAGCGCGATCGAGCGCTTCAGGATCGGGCTGTAGTAGCTCGACGTCACATGCCCGAGCATCGGCGTCGTGCCGTCGGCGGCCGGCGCCGCGCCCGCCTCGACGATCTGGCCGCCTTCCGGCAGCACGTATTGCGCGTCGTCGGTCAACAGGCCGACGAACTGCTTGCGGCCCGCCTTCGCGGTGTCGCTGCGCGCCAGCGAGCGGCGGCCGAGGAAGTCCTTCGATTTCGCGACGAGCCCGCCCATCCCGAGATCGTGCGGCGTGATCGAACCGTCGGTGTCCTGGCCCACGATGATGTAGCCCTTCTCGGCGCGCAGCACGTGCATCGTCTCGGTGCCGTAGGGCGTGATGTCGAACTCGGCGCCCGCCGCCATCAGCGCTTCCCACACCGCGCGGCCGGCGTTCGCGGGCACGTTCACCTCGTAGGCGAGTTCGCCCGAGAAGCTGATCCGCATCACGCGCGCCTTCACGCCGGCCACCGTGCCGTCGCGATAGCTCATGAACGGGAACGCGCCGTTGCCGAAGTCGATGTCGGGGCACACCCGGCGCACCACCTCGCGGCTCTTCGGACCCACCACCGCGAAGGTCGCCCAGTGGTCGGTCACCGACGCGAGCCGCACCTTGAGATCCGGCCACTCGGTCTGCAACCAGCGTTCGAGCCAGGTCAGCACGCGCGCCGCGCCGCCCGTGGTCGTGGTCATCATGAAATGCTGCTCGCCGAGCCGCACCGTCACGCCGTCGTCGAACACCATGCCGTTCTCGTCGAGCATCAGGCCGTAGCGGCACTTACCGACTTCGAGCTTGTTCCAGGGGTTCGTATACATCCAGTTCAGCAGCTTCACCGCATCGGGCCCCTGGATGTCGATCTTGCCGAGCGTCGACGCATCGAGAATGCCCACGCTCGTGCGCACGGCGAGACACTCGCGCGCCACCGCCGCATGCAGGTCCTCGCCCGATTTCGGGAAGTACCACGGCCGCTTCCAGTTGCCGACGTCCTCGAACAATGCGCCGTGCGCGACGTGCCATTCATGCACGCAGGTCTTGCGGATCGGGTCGAGGAAATCGCCCAGCTCGCGCCCCGCGAACGCGCCGAACGTCACCGGCGTGTAGTTCGGCCGGAAGGTCGTCGTGCCGGTCTCGGGAATCGTCTTGCCGAGCGCCTGCGCGAGGATCGCCATGCCATTGATGTTGCCGAGCTTGCCCTGGTCGGTGCCGAAGCCCATCGCCGTGTAGCGCTTCACGTGCTCGACCGACTCGAAGCCCTCGCGCGCGGCCAGCAGGATGTCGGCGGCCGCCACGTCGTTCTGGAAATCGACGAACTGCTTGGGGCCGCGCGCCGCCGTCGCGGCGTCGCCGACCAGCCACAGCGGCTGCAGCGGGGTTTCGGCCAGCTCGGCCACCTGCGGCTCGGCCGGCCGCTCCGCGCCCGTGCAGCCGGCCGCTTGCGCCGCCTCCGCCCCCGCGTCGAGCGCGAACCGCAACGCGCGCGCGAGCCCGAATTCGCCGGCCGCCGCGCCGACGCTCGCCTCCGCCTGCATCGCCTTGCCCGGCACGAAGCACGCCTTCCCGTCGTGCCAGTGCGCCTTGCCGCCCGACTGCGCGAACAGGTGCAGCACCGGGCTGAAGCCGCCCGACATCGCGACGAGGTCGCACGGCAGCGTCGCGAGCCGGTCGCCCACGCGGCCGTCCGCATACGCGGCGACCTCGACCGACGCGACCCGCAGGCGACCCGAGGCCGCCGTCACCACCGCGCCGTTCATCACGGTCACGCCGTGACGGCGCGCGGCCGCGGGCAGCGCGCCGTCGGCCGCCGCGCGCACGTCGACCACCGTCACCTTCGCGCCGCAGGCCTTCAGGTCGAGCGCGCACTGATAGGCGCGGTCGTTGTTCGCGAACACCACCGCGTCGCGGCCCGGCAGCACGCCGTAGCGATGCACGTAAGTCGACACCGCCGAGGCCATCATCACGCCGGGCAGATCGTTGTTGCCGAATACGAGCGGCCGCTCGTGCGCGCCCGTCGCGAGGATCACGCGCTTGGCGCGGACCTTCCACAGCAGCTCGCGCGTGCCCCTGCGCATCGAGACCGGCAGGTGCTCGGTCAGGCGCTGCACGACCGTCACGAGGTTGTGGTCCTGATAGCCGAACGCGGTGCTGCGCGTAAGGATGCGCACGTCGGGCCGCGCGGCCAGCTCCGCCTCGACCTTCTCGACCCACTGCAGCGCGGGCTTGCCGTCGATTTCCGCGCGGCCCGCGAGCAGGCTGCCGCCCAGCTCGCGCTGATCGTCGACGAGGATCACCCGCGCGCCCGCGCGCGCCGCCGCCTGCGCGGCCGCGAGGCCCGCCGGGCCGCCGCCGACCACGAGCACGTCGCAGTGCGCATAGCATTTGTCGTAGCGGTCGGCGTCGAGCGTATCGGGCGCCTTGCCGAGCCCCGCCGCCTCGCGGATCCTCTCCTCGTACTTCGGCCACCACTTGCGCGGCCACATGAAGGTCTTGTAGTAGAAGCCCGCCGGCAGGAAGCGCGCGAACTTCTGGTTGATCGCCATGCGGTCCTGCTCGAGCGACGGCTCGGCATTCACGCTGCTCGCGACGAGCCCCTGGTACAGCTCGATCTCGGTCGCGCGCGCATTGGGCACCGTATGCGCGCCCGTCTCCAGCTGCACCACCGCGTTCGGCTCCTCGACGCCCGCCGTCACGATGCCGCGCGGCCGGTGGTACTTGAAGCTGCGCGCGACGAAATGCACGCCGTTCGCGAGCAGCGCCGACGCGAGCGTATCGCCCTGGAAACCCTGGTAGATGCGCCCGTTGAAGGTGAAGGTGAGCGGGATCGCGCGGTTGATGCGGCCGCCCGCGCCGAGTCGGTCTTTCTGGCTCATCGCTGGGTATCCTCTTGGTCGTGCGCGGATGCGCCGAAGGTCTCGTAGCCCTGGAACGCATAGCTGACGGTGTCGCGCGTCGCCATGAACCAGCGGCGGCAGCCCTGCGCGTGCAGCCATTGCTCGCGATGCACGCCGCGCGGGTTCTTGCGCATGAACAGGTAATCACCCCATTCGCGGTCGGACAGCGCGTCGGTGTCGAGCGGGCGGGCGATGTCCGCCTCGCCGCCGCAGCTGAATTCGGATTCGGCGCGCGGGCCGCACCACGGACATTCGATCAACAACATGGCGTTCTCCTCATGTGTCGACCAGAGTTGGCGCTTCAGCGCCTTACTCTGGTCCCATATACCCAATGCGCAGTTGGCGCTTCAGCGCCTTACCCCGGTCCCATCTATTTCAATGCGGTCAGGCTCAGTGCGCGACCGCGGCCGCGCCGTGTTCGTCGATCAGGTGGCCGGTGTAAAAACGGTCGAGCGCGAACGGCGCGTTGAGCGCGTGCGGCTCGTCGCGCGCGATGGTGTGCGCGTAGGCCCAGCCCGAGCCCGGCGTCGCCTTGAAGCCGCCCGTGCCCCAGCCGCAGTTGAAATACAGGCCCTTCACGTCGGTCTTGCTGATGATCGGGCACGCATCGGGCGACACGTCGACGATGCCGCCCCACTGCCGGTTCATCCGCACCCGCGAGAACACCGGGAACATCTCGACGATCGCCTGCAGCGTGCCTTCGATGATCTGGAAGCTGCCGCGCTGGCCGAAGCCCGTGTACTGGTCGATGCCCGCGCCGATCACGAGATCGCCCTTGTCGGACTGGCTGATGTACGCATGCACCGCGTTCGACATCACGACCGTGTTGACGACCGGCTTGATCGGCTCCGACACCAGCGCCTGCAGCGGATGGCTTTCGAGCGGCAGCCGCACGCCCGCCATGTCGGCCAGCGCCGTGGTGTTGCCCGCCGCGACCACCGCGACCTTCTTCGCCTTGATGAAACCCTTCACGGTGTCGACGCCGACCACCGCGCCGCCTTCGCGGCGAATGCCGGTGACCTGGCAGTTCTGGATGATGTCGACACCCGCGCGGTCCGCGCCGCGCGCGAAGCCCCACGCGACCGCGTCGTGCCGCGCCACGCCGCCGCGCCGCTGGATCGACGCGCCCAGCACCGGATAGCGGCTGTCGAGGTTGATGGTCGGCTCGATCTCCTTGATCTGCGCGGGCGTGAGGAATTCGGCGTCGACGCCGTTCAGCCGGTTCGCGTTCACGCGGCGCTCGGTGTCGCGCACGTCCTGCAGCGTGTGCGCGAGATTCATCACGCCGCGCTGGCTGAACATCACGTTGTAGTTGAGATCCTGCGCGAGCCCTTCCCACAGCTTCATCGCCTTCTCGTACAGCGCGGCCGACTCGTCCCACAGGTAGTTCGAGCGCACGATCGTGGTGTTGCGCGCGGTGTTGCCACCGCCGATCCAGCCCTTCTCGAGCACCGCGACGTTGGTGATGCCGTGCTCCTTCGCGAGGTAGTACGCGGTGGCGAGCCCATGCCCGCCGCCGCCGACGATCACGACGTCGTACTCACGCCTCGGCTCGGGGCTCTTCCATTGCTTCTCCCAGTTCTCGTGATAGGACAGGCCGTTGCGGAACAGGCTGAATATCGAATAGCGGCTCATGTGCGGATCCTTCGTTAGCATTCGATGACGTTCACGGCCAGGCCGCCGCGCGACGTCTCCTTGTATTTCGTCTTCATGTCGGCGCCCGTCTCGCGCATGGTCTTGATCACGGAGTCGAGCGACACGTAGTGCTGGCCGTCGCCCTTGAGCGCCATGCGCGACGCGTTGAGCGCCTTGATCGCGCCCATCGCGTTGCGCTCGATGCAGGGAATCTGCACGAGCCCGCCGACCGGGTCGCAGGTCATGCCGAGGTTGTGCTCCATGCCGATCTCGGCCGCGTTCTCCACCTGGTCGGGTGTGCCGCCCATCACGGCGGCGAGCGCGGCGGCGGCCATCGAGCACGCGACGCCGACCTCGCCCTGGCAGCCGACCTCCGCGCCCGAGATCGAGGCGGTCTCCTTGTAGATCGCGCCGATCGCGGCGGCGGTCAGCAGGAAATCGACGATCCCCTGCTCAGTCGAGACCGGCACGAATTTCACGTAGTAGTGCAGCACCGCCGGGATCACGCCCGCCGCGCCGTTGGTCGGAGCGGTGACGACCCGGCCGCCGGCCGCGTTCTCCTCGTTGACCGCCATCGCGTACAGGTTCACCCAGTCGAGCATCGACAGCGGATCGCGCAGCGCTTCCTCCGAGCGGCTGCGCAGCCGCGCATGCAGCTCGGCCGCGCGGCGCTTCACGCGCATCGGGCCGGGCAGTTCGCCCTCGACCTTGCAGCCGCGCTCGACGCACGCGGCCATCGCGCCCCAGATCGCGAGCAGGCCGGCGCGCACCTCGGCCTCGGGCCGCAGCGCGCACTCGTTGCGCCACATCAGCGCGGCGATCGACAGCCCGCTCGCGCGGCATGCGCGCATCAGGTCGTCGCCGGTGCGGAACGGGTGCGGCACCTCGACCGCCGCGCGCACGCCGTTGACGCGCTCGCCGTCGCGATTGACGACGAACCCGCCGCCGATCGAGTAATACTCCTTCTCGACCAGCAACTGGCCGTGCTCGTCGAACGCCTGGAAGCGCATGCCGTTCGGATGCACGACGCTCGTGCCGCCCATCAGCTTGCGGTAGAGCGCGAGATCGTCCTTCTCGTCGAAGCGGATCGGCTGGCGGCCGAGCAGCGTCAGCGCGCGCGCCTCGCGGATCGCGCGCAGGCGCGGCTCGATCAGGTCCGGATCGATGCTGTCCGGCAGGTGGCCTTCGAGCCCGAGCAGCACCGCCTTGTCGCTGCCGTGCCCCTTGCCGGTCGCGCCGAGCGAACCGTACAGCTCGACCCGCACGCGGCGCACGAAGCCGAGCAGGTTCGCATCGTCGAGATGGGACGCGAAGCGGGCCGCGGCGATCATCGGGCCGACCGTGTGCGAACTCGACGGACCGATGCCGATCTTGAACAGATCGAAGACGCTGACGTTCATCTGGCTGCCCTTGCGCATTGACGCGTGAAGTGACGTTGGGTGCCAGTACACCAAAGCGTAAAATCCGCCGATAGAACAAAACCGGCATCGGCGTGGGACAACGCCGCCACCCGGGCCGCATCGATGCGCTTTGGCGATGGTTCGCGACGGAAAAACGCAAGTTCCGGCCGCGCCGATCGGCGACGCTGGCGACGTGGCCCGCGCCGGACGAGACCCGCCGGACGCCGCCCGGCCAACCCTGAGCCTCACCGCAATGACGCCTGACGCACCCGCCTCCCCCGCCGCCGCGCCGCGGCGCATCCGCTTCGGCATCGTGCTGCTGCCGAATTTCACGCTGACCGCGTTCTCGGGCTTCGTCGACATGCTGCGGCTGTCGGCCGACGACGGCGACTACAGCAAGCCGGTGCGCTGCGCGTGGAGCGTGATCGGCGACACGCTCGCGCCGGTGCGCGCGAGCTGCGGGATCCAGGTGACGCCGTGGGAGACCTTCGCCGACACCGCCCCGTTCGACTACGTGGTGGTGGTGGGCGGCCTGCTGCACTCGGGGCCCCAGGCGGGGCCGGAAACCCTGCAGTTCATCCGCCGCGCGGCGGGCGACGGCGCGAACGTGGTGGGGATCTGCACCGGCGTGTTCGCGCTGATGCGCGCGGGCGTGCTCGATGCGCACCGGATCTGCGTCAGCTGGTTCCACTACTGGGATTTCATCGAGCGCTTTCCGGCCGTCGATCCCGACCTGCTGATCGCGGACCGGCTGTTCGTGATCGACCGGCGGCGCATCACCTGCTCGGGCGGACGCGCGTCGATCGACGTGGCGGCCGCGATCCTGCTGCGCCATTTCGACCACGCCACGGTGCAGAAGGCCTTGCGCATCCTGCTGGTGGGCGAGATGCAGAAGGGCAATGCGCCGCAGCCGCACCCGCCCGGGTTGGAGCCGGCCACGCATCCGAAGGTGAAGCGCGCCATCCTGCTGATGGAGCAGCATGTCGGGCGCACGCTGCCGCTCGACGAGCTGGCCGCCAAGCTCGACCTGTCGACGCGCCAGCTGGAGCGCCTGTTCAAGGCGGAAACCGGCACGAGCCCGCAGGCGTTCGCCAAGCAGGTGCGGCTGCGCACCGCCGCGTGGCTGCTGACCAGCTCGGACCGCACCGTCGCCGACATCGCGACGAGCTGCGGCTTCGCGGACGCCTCGCATCTCGGACGGGAATTCCGCAAGCAGTTCGGCGCGCCGCCGGCGACCTACCGCGAACGCGGCGGCGCGGTGGCGGCGCAGGTCGAGCCGGAAATCGGGACAGATACCGAAGCCTGACGCGCGGCCGGCGCATTCGCTGCGGCCGGCCGCGCCGAATGCGTGCGAGGCAATAGGTTTCGATGCGCGCCGCGCCGATCGGCCCGGGCGCGACACGCACAGGAGAACGCGCCGCCCCGGGGACCGGGGCAGACAGGCGCGGGGGGGGGGGGGGGGGGGGGGGGGGAACC
>NZ_JBXAPG010000006.1:0-24483 GCF_058803765.1 Burkholderia sp. GW821-FHT14F03 | reverse complement strand
CCCCACCCCCCCCCCCCCCCCCCCCTCCCCCCCCCCCCCCCCCCACGCCGCTTACTTGCTCTGGCCGAGATAGGTTTCGGAGCAGATATGGACGAAGGCCGTGGAGGACGCCGCGGTCGTCTGGGTGCTGTCCGTCTTCGCCGTGGCGTACGCGCCGGTGTACGAGATGAGCCATTTCTGCGCCGGCACCGAGGTGGTGGCGAACTGCCCCGACGTGACGGCCGAACCCTTGCAGACGCCGATATTGAGCGGCACCAGCACCTTGCCGTCCGGCCCCGTGTACCCCACCGCCGTGGTCAGCAGCGTCCCGGGCTGGCCGACTCCGTTGTAGTCATACACCTGGATCGTGATGCGCTCGCCCGGCGGCAACAGCACGTTGCCCGTGTGATCCCAGCCCGCCACGCCCGCATTGATGGTGCGCGCGACGTTCTCGAGGTTCGGCACGAGGTGGGTGATGCTCTCGGTGTCGAGGAACTGATAGAACCCGGCGGTGCCCAGGCCGTCCGAGACGCGCAGCGAGTACGTCTGCCCGGCCGGCGCGGTCGTCGCGGTGTTGTAGACGCGCAGCAGCAGCGTCGCGCCCGCGGGCCCGGTCACCGTGGCCGCGGTCCCCAGCGGCAGCGTCCCCCAGGTGGTCGGCGAGGTCAGCAGCTGCGCCGTCTGCGAGCCGTTCCCGTTGAAGGTGAGCAGGCTCGCGGTCTGGCTCGCCGGAACCGTGACCGTGTAGTAGTCGAAATCGCTGACCGTATCGAGGTTTGCGTTGATCTGCAGGTTGCCGCTCAGCTTCGTCGCGAGCCGGACCGCATCGTTGGGCTCGTAGCTGTCGTAGCCGGTGCTGTTGTTCACCTGGAACTGGAACGTCGCGCCGCCCGCGCCCTGCTGCGAATCGACGAGCAGCAGCAGACGCACCGGGCCCGGCGGGATGCCCTCGACGAGCTTGCTCGGCTGGGTGCCCGTGTCGTTGTCGAGGTAGGTCAGCGTACCGTCCGCGTTGACCTGGACCAGATGCGCGTCGTGTTCCTCGTTTGCCGGCAGATTGGCCACGTAGGCGATGGTCTTGGTCGCGTCGGCCGCGACGAACTGCGCGCAGATGAGCTGGCCCGACGGCGCGGTCGGCGCATTGTAGACCGCGCCGACCTGGATGTCCGCGCATCCGTCGACGGGCGGCGCGACCGGGCCGGCCGCCTGCGCCGCGGCGACGCGCAGCGTGCGCTTCGCCTCGAAGCGATTGGCGGGCAGGCCCGGCGGCCGGATCGAGGCGCCTTTCGTGGCCAATGCCGCGAGGCGGTTGCCGATGGCGGGCACGTTATCGTTCGCGACCGTGCCCGGTACGTAGGATTGGGCGGTCAATGCGACCGACGCATGGGACGAAAGCGGCGACAGCGCCGCGCCGACCAGCAGCCCCCACAACGAGAGAGTTTTTTTCATGATCTTTTGATTGGAAATGGAAAATGACCACACTCGGAATGCGCGATCGATATTACGGGATATTTTTCGATAATGGCATATCCCGATTCATCGGATATCGGATGCCCGGAATCCGTTATCGCAATGGAATGCCGCCGTCAACGCCTTACGGCACCGACATCACGCCGGAAACATGCACCTGCCGCCGCTGCCGCGAGAAATTTGATTCTTCGCAAAATCGTCACGATTGCATCTCCCCGAAAATCGATTCGACAATCGAAGAACATCGATCCGGAACCAAAATTAATCCGAAAGGGAAATCGGGCATGAAATCCGCCGGAATGCGCGATCGCGCGGGCGCGGGCGGGGCCATGCGATGCGTGAGCAGCGCGTCACGCGCGCCCGGCGATCGGGCGTGTCGCGCGCGCAGGGGTGCCGTCGGCGGGTGCCGTCGGCGGGGGCCGGCACGCGGCCCGCCGACGCGGCGCCGCATGCGGGCCCGGCGCGGCCGGCCCCGCCGCTGCGCCGATTTACCTGCCGCGGCCGAGGTAGTGCTCGCGGCAGATGTGAATGAAGTTCACGGTGGACGAATTGGTCTTGTTCCCGCTCTCCGTCGTGACTTCCACCTTGGCGCTCGGGTTGTAGTCGATGCGCCAGCGATCGGACGGCACCGGGCGGGTGGAAAACGCCTTCGTCGTCGTCCCCGACGCCACGCAATCGCCGACCGTCAACGGAACCAGCACCTGTCCGTTGGCGCCCGTATAAGCGGTCGTCGTGGCCAGCACGCGCCAGTTGCCGGTGATCCCGTCCTGCTCGGACGCCTGCACCGTGACGCGCTCGCCGGGCGGCTGGCGGACATTGCCGGTGTGGTCCCAGGTGCCCACGCCCACGTCGATGGTGCGCGCGACGTTGACCCGGTTGGGCACGAGATGCGTGATGCTTTCGGTGTCGAGGAACTGGTACACGCCCGCGGTGCTGAGCGCGTCGCCGACGCGCAGCGCATACGCCTGCGCGGCCGGCGCGGTCGCGCCGGTGTCATAGACGCGCATCAGCAGCGTCGCGCCGG
Organism: Burkholderia sp. GW821-FHT14F03; assembly: GCF_058803765.1. Lineage (NCBI taxonomy): Bacteria > Pseudomonadati > Pseudomonadota > Betaproteobacteria > Burkholderiales > Burkholderiaceae > Burkholderia > Burkholderia sp. GW821-FHT14F03. The sequence continues at coordinate 22,010 of NZ_JBXAPG010000006.1, read as the reverse complement.
CGGGCGCGGTCACCGGGGTCGCCGTCCCCGGCGGCAGCGTCCCCCAGGTGGTCGGCGTGCTCAGCCACTGCGCCGTCTGCGTGCCCGTGCCGTTGAACGTGATCGAGGTCGCCGTCTGATTGGCGGGCACCGTGACAGTGTAGTAGTCGAAATCGCTGACCGTATCGAGGTTCGCGTTGATCTGCAGGCTGCCGTTCAGCGGCGTCGCATGCCGGAGCGCGTCGTTCGGCTCGTAGGCGTCATAGCCCGTGCTGTTGTTCACCTGGAACTGGAACGTCGCGCCGCCCGCGCCCTGCAGCGGCTCGGCGGCATGCAATTGAAACGGCAACAGGGCCGCGCCGGCCAGCACGCTCAATAACCAGGATTTTCTCTTCATGATTTTCGATTGAATATCGAAACGACTACACTCTGAATTTCCAAATGATATTTCAATATTTTTTGAAACAATTACAGCACACCGGACAAAGGACGTCATGGCCGTCAAACGGATAACGCATCGCTCACCCGGCCGACAAGCCGGGTTCCGCATCCAGGTTCAGCCGGTATAAGCACGCGCCGTCGCGCTTGCGTAACGTGGCCCATTCGTGCTCGATATCGACGCATCTTGAAAAAAGGCGTGATCTCAATGGCAATCTTATGAAAATGGCAATAGGCTATTCAGTGTGCCAGATGAGAATTAATCGATGAATAAAGAATGTGAATTTTTCATGTCATTTCCGATTTTCCGGTTGTCGATCACGCGGTCGGCACCCGTCTCCGGCGCGCCATGCAACATAGTGCGCGCGCTTCACAGCGTTACCCCCGATGCAGCCGCCGCATTTAATTTGTACGATGACCCCACCACTTCCCGACGAGCCTCGCCATGTTCGAGAAAATCCCGTCCCGCGCGATGAGCGACACGGTCGCCCAGCAACTGCTCCAGCAAATCGAGATCGGCAGCTTCGCCGGCACCGGCAAGCTGCCGACGGAAGCCATGCTCGCGCAGGAGTTCGGCGTGAGCCGCACGGTGATCCGCGAGGCGATCTCGCGGCTGAAGAACGAAGGCGTCGTCGCGCCGCGCCAGGGCAGCGGCGTCTACCTCGTCGAGCACGCATCGATCCGCCCGCTGCGGATCGACTATGCGGAGGCGGTCGAGGCCGGCGCGCTGACCCAGCTGTTCGCGGTGCGCCGCGCGATCGAGGCCGAAGTCGCCGCCGAGGCGGCGCTGCAGCGCAATGACGCGGACCTCGCGGCCATCGACGCGGCGCTGCGCGGAATCGACGCGGCGGTCGCCGAAGGCCGCGACGGCGTGGCCGAGGACATCGCCTTCCACCGCGCGATCGCCGCCGTCACCGGCAACCCCTACTTCCTGAAAACGCTCACCTTCCTGAATCAGTACCTGGCGGCCGGCATCGCCATCACGCGACGCCACGACGCGACCCGCGCGCATTTCTCCCGCCAGGTGCGCGACGAGCATGCGGCGATCGCCGCCGCGATCCGCGCCGGCGATCCGCTGGCCGCGCGCGACGCCGCGCTCGCGCATCTGCGCCACGCGGCCCAGCGGCTCGCGCAGGCCGGCCTGCGCTGAACGCCGGCCCCGCATGCCGCCGCTGCGCCCGCCCGCCTTCGCCGGCCAACCCCACCCCACGCGCACGGGCGCATCACGCCCGCCGCGCACTCGACCGGAACCCCGATCATGCCGCGCTTCGCCGCCAATCTCTCGATGCTGTATCCGGAACACGCGTTCCTCGACCGCTTCGCCGCCGCCGCCCGCGACGGCTTCCGTGCGGTCGAGTACCTGTTCCCCTACGACTTCCCCGCCGCCGAGCTGAAAGCGCGCCTCGACGCCCATGGGCTCGCGCAGGCGCTGTTCAACGCGCCGCCCGGCGACTGGGCCGGCGGCGAGCGCGGCCTCGCGTCGCTGCCGGGCCGCGAGGACGACTTCCGGCGCGGCCTCGACACCGCGCTCGACTACGCGCGCGTGCTCGGCAACGACAAGCTGCACGTGATGGCCGGCCTTGTCGCGGCGCCGCTCGAGCGCGCGCGGCAGCGCGACCTGTATCTGCGCAATCTCGCCTACGCGGCCGACACGGCGCGCGCGCACGGCGTCACGATCCTGATCGAGCCGATCAACCCGCGCGACATGCCCGGCTTCTTGCTGAACCGCCAGGACGAGGCGCAGGCGATCTGCCGCGAAGTCGGCGCGCCGAACCTGAAGGTGCAGTTCGACTGCTATCACTGCCAGATCGTCGAGGGCGATCTCGCGACGAAGCTCGAGCGCGACATCGGCGGCATCGGCCACGTGCAGATCGCCGGCGTGCCCGACCGCCGCGAACCCGACCTCGGCGAGCTGAACTATCCGTATCTGTTCGCGCTGCTCGACACGCTCGGCTACGACGGCTGGATCGGCTGCGAGTACCGGCCGCGCGCCGGCACGTCCGACGGGCTCGGCTGGCTCGCGCCTTACCTGTGAACCGTTCGATAACAGAACGACATCCATGAAAATCCTCATCACCGGCGGCGCGGGCTTTCTCGGCCAGCGCCTCGCGAAACGGCTGCTCGCACGCGGCGTACTGGCCGGCCCGGACGGCGCGCCGCAACGCATCCGCGAACTCGTGCTGCTCGATGTCGTGAAAGGCGGCGATTTCGGCGATCCGCGCGTCACGACGCACGTCGGCGACATCGCGACGCGCGCGACGCTCGAACGCGCGATCGACGCCGACACGCTCGCGATCTTCCATCTGGCCGCGATCGTGAGCGGCCAGGCCGAAGCCGACTTCGAGCTGGGCGTGCGGATCAATCTCGATGCGTCGCGGCAGCTGCTCGACGTCTGCCGCGCGCTCGGCCACCGTCCGCGCGTGGTGTTCACCAGTTCGGTCGCCGTCTATGGCGGCGCGCTGCCGGATGTCGTGCGGGACGACACCGCGCTCAACCCGCAATCGTCGTACGGCGTCCAGAAGGCGATCGCCGAATTGCTGCTGTCGGACTACACGCGCCGCGGCTTCGTCGACGGCCGCGTGCTGCGCCTGCCGACCATCAGCGTACGGCCCGGCCGGCCGAACGCGGCGGCCTCGTCGTTCGCGAGCGGGATCATCCGCGAGCCGCTCAACGGCGAGCGCGCGGCCTGCCCGGTGCCGGGCGGCACGCGGCTGTGGCTGTTGTCGCCGCGCCGCGCGATCGACGCGCTGGTCGTCGGCTGCGAGCTGGACGATGCGCAGCTCGGCGCGGCGCGCGCGATCAACCTGCCGGGGCTGTCGGTCAGCGTCGACGAGATGATCGACGCCTTGCGCGAGGTCGCGGGCGAGCCTGTCGCCGCGCGCATCGACCACGCGCCCGATGCGCGGATCATGCGCATCGTCGGCGGCTGGCCCGCGCGCTGGGACACCTCGCGCGCGGAACACCTCGGTTTCACGGGCGACGCCGGCTTCGCGGACGTGATCCGCGACCACCTCGCCGACGCGCGCCGCTGACGCGGCCCGCGCCCATTACCGATCATTTCAGTTTGCGAAAGACTCGCGAACCGGGCGCAAACCCCGCCAGGCAAGCCCGGCGGGCGACCGCGCAGCCATTGCGCGAAGTCGGTCCGAGGCTGGATGTGGCGTGTGCGAGACGCATCGCAGGGCTACAGTAAGCCATGTTTGGGATGATCGCCTGACGAGGCGACGCGCGCCCCGCCGCCGGCGTGCCACCGGCGGCCCGCGCGTGCGCCGCCTCGACCGATGCATATCCACAAAAAATTCGATATGGCTGCCTTTTATGATGTCGGCGCGCGCGCCTTGCGCACGCTCTACGATCGCCGGATCGACGCCGGAGCCGTGCTCGACAGCGTCACGTTGTTTCCCGACGCGCCCCGTTTCGTCGCGGCGTGGCCCGCGATTCGCGACGAAGCCCTCGCGGTCTCGCGCGACCTCTCGCGCATCCCGCGCTTCCACGAGATCATGCGCGAGCAGGCGTCGATCTCCGCGAACGACGCGCGCGACTGGCGGATGTTCATCGTGCAGGCCTACGGCGTGCGTTTCCCGCGCAACCTCGACCGCTGCCCGGCGCTCGCCGCGCTGCTCGCGTCAACGCCGGACGTGCTGTCCGCATCGTTCTCGTTTCTCGCGCCGGGCAAGCACGTCCCCGCCCATCGCGGACCGTTCCGGGGCATCCTGCGAGGCTATCTGGTGCTGTCGATGCCGAAGCGCGCGGATGGCTCGGCGGCGGCGGCGCTGAAGATCGACGGGCAGGAGCACCGGCTCGACGACGGGCAATTCCTGTTGTGGGACGATACCTTCGAGCACGAAGTCTGGAACGACAGCGAGGAAGTGCGGATCGTGCTGCTGCTCGACATCCGGCGTCGCGGGATGTCGCGCGGGCTCACGTGGCTGTCGGCGGGCCTGATCCGGCTCGTGCGGATCGCGATCCGGCTGCGCGGCGGCGCGATTCCGGTGTAGCGCGGCGACGCCGCGCGCGCGTCGCGACGATCGCGCGACGCGCTCGACGCCGGAAAACCACGCCTCTCCCTGCGTTATGATTCGAGGCCCTGGCGGCTGAAAGCAACCGTCGAGGCTGCACGCACGCTTCGTCTCGGGTCAATCACATGGATAAACGGATGGCGGAAATACGCTGGGGCATGATCGGCTGCGGCGCGGTGGCCGAAGTGAAGAGCGGCCCCGCGTTCGGGAAGATCGAACATTCGCGCCTCGTCGCCGTGATGCGGCGCGACGCCGCGCTCGCGGCCGACTACGCGCGGCGGCACGGCGTGCCGCGCTGGTATGCGGACGCCGCCGCGCTGATCGAGGATCCCGAGGTCAACGCGGTCTATATCGCAACTCCGCCGCATCGGCACAAGGCCTACGCGATTCAATGCGCGGAGGCCGGCAAGGCCGCGTACGTGGAAAAACCCATGGCGCTGAACGCGGCGGAATGCGCGGAGATGCTCGCGGCGGCCCGGGCCAACGGCACGCCCTTGTTCGTCGCCTACTACCGCCGACGGCTGCCGCGCTTCCTGAAGCTGCGCGAACTGCTCGGCTCGGGCGCCGCGATCGGCGTGCCGAGGTTCGTCACCTGCATGCTTCACCGCCCGCTCGAAGCGCGCTACCGGGACCCGTCCCATCTGCCCTGGAGCGTGATCCCGAAGATCTCGGGCGGCGGCCTGTTCGTCGACCTGGCCAGCCATACGCTCGACATCCTCGACTTCCTGTTCGGCGAAATCGTGTCGGTGCGGGGTCACGCCAGCTCGCAGGCCGGCGCCTATCCCGCCGAGGACTGCGTATCGATGTCGTTCCTGTTCCGCAACGGCCTGCACGGCTGCGGCATCTGGAATTTCGCGAGCCATGAGCGCTGCGACGAGATCCGCATCGTCGGCAGCGAAGGACAGATCGCGCTGTCGACCTTCGGCGACGGCGACCTCGTCGTCACGCGGCCCGGCGAGCCCGAGCAGCGCTTCCCGATCGGCAACCCCGTCCACATCCAGCAGCCGCTGATCGAATGCGTGGTGCGCAGCCTGACCGGCGAGCAGGACCCGCATCCCGACCTCGACCCCGCTCGCGCGGCGAGGACGAGCTGGGTCATGGACCAGGTGCTGGACGAATACCGGGCGAACCGGCGCGCGCGTCCGGACTGATCGCGCCGCCGCGACCGGCGCGCGCCGACATCGCTACTCCGCGCGCGGCGTGCGCGCGCGTGCGGCGGCGGGGCGGGCGCCCGCCGGCTTGCCGTCGGCGTCGACCACCTGGACCTCGCCCAGCTTGAGCGCGCGCACCGGCCGCTCGATCCGGCGGAGATCCCCGACGACCACCCACGTCATCGCATCGGGCGCGATGAAGGCATGCAGCGCGGCTTCCGCCGCCTTCGCATCGACCGCCTCGACGGTGTCCTTGAGGGTGTTCGCGTAGGTGTCCGGATACCCATACCGCACCATCCTGCTCACCATGTCGAGCACGTCCGCGCTGGTTTCGTAGCGCCCCGGCAGCCCTCTCACGACGAACTGGCGAGCCAGTTCCACCTCGGCGGGCGTCAGCGGCCGCGCGCCCACCACGTCGCGCGCCTCCGTCACGATCTCGCGCAACGACGCCGCCGTCTTGTCGGTCTGCACCGGCGCCGAGATCAGGAACAGGCGCTGGCCGACCGCATCCTGCAGGCGGCTGGACGCCCCATAGGACCAATGCTTGTTCTCGCGCAGATTCAGGTTGAGACGCGACGAGAAGTTGCCGCCGAACGCGCCGTTCGCCACGTCGGCGGCGATGGCGTCGCGCGCCGCGCTCGACGGCGCGAGCAGGCCGGCAAAGATCGACGACTGCGGCGCGCCGGGCTTGTCGACCAGCAGCACGCGGGCGCCGGCCGGCGCGGCGGCCACGCCGAGGGCCTTGCGCGGCAGCGGCGCGGCCGGCGCGGACCAGTCGCCGAACACGGCGTCGAGGCGCGGGACGATCTCCTGCAGCGAGGTGTCGCCGACCACCAGGATCGTCGCATTGTCGGGCCGCAGCCAGTTGTCGCGATAGGCAGCCAGGTCCGCCGCGCGGATCGCGCGGATCGACGCCTCGGTGCCGGAACCCGTGAAGGATGCGCCATACGCATGGTTCGGACCGTACAACAGCGACGGCAGGATACGCGCGGCGATCGCACGCGGCAGGGTCTTTTCCAGCGCGATGCCCGCCAGCAACTGATTGCGGATGCGCTCCAGGTCGTCCGATTCGAACACCGGATCGCGCACGAGATCGGCAAACAGCGCGAGCGCGGGCTGCAACTGCTCGTTCAGCGCATCGAGCGACGCCGTGCACGAATCCAGGTCGCACGCGACCTGCGTCGATGCGCCGAGCCCCTGCATGCGCCGCGCCACCGCGATCGCATCGAGCTGCCGGGTGCTGCGCATCATCGCGGCGGTGAAGCTGGCCGTCCCGGGCTTGCCGGCCGGATCGCCCGCATAGCCGGCGTCGAACATCACTTGCACCAGCGTCGTCGGGATCGCGCGATGCTGCGCGACGATGACCTCGATGCCGTTCCTGAGCCGGCCGCGCGCCAGCGCCGGAAAGGTCAGCGACGGAAACGTCGCGACCCGCGGCACGCCCGCGCGGCGATCGACCTCGCTCGCGCGGGTCGCATAGGCCTGTTCGGCCGGCAGTTGCGCCGCCGGACGCCCCGGCAGCGGGCCCCGCGCCGTCGCACGCTCGCCCTTCGCGGCCGCTCCGCCGCCAGCGCGCACCGGCAGCACGGTCAGCAGGTAGTCGCCGCGCGCGAGCCAGGTGTCCGCCGCCGCCTTGACGCCGGCGGGCATCGCGGCGTCCGCCCGTTCGAGGTCATGCCGGTAGGCCGCCGGATCACCCCGATAGAGCTGCCCTTCGGCCAGGATTTCCGCCTTGCCGCCGACTTTCTCCATGCTGCGCACGAAATCCGCGCGGCGGCTGATCCGGGCGCGCGCCAGTTCCTCGTCGGTGGGGCCGTCGGCGAGAAAACGCGCCAGCTCCTCGCGCACCACGGCCTCGGCCCGGGCGGGCTCCACGCCCTCGCGCACGTCGACCGAAATCTGGAACAGACCGGCCAGCGCCAGCGGCGACACCGACACCGACACGGCGTCGGCCAGCTTGTCCTGGAACACCAGCCGCTGGTACAGGCGCGAGGTGTCGCCGCCGCCCAGGACCGCCGCGGCCAGATCGAGCCGCACCGCATCATCCGTGCCGAGCTGCGGGATCACCCAGGTCCGATAGAAGCTCGTCTGCGACACGTGATCGCGCTGCACGCCACGCTGCGCAGCCAACAGCGGCGTGACCCACGGCTGCTGGCGCGGCACGGGCGGGCCCGCCGGAATCTCGCCGAAATACCGCTCCGCCTTCGCGCGGGCCTCCGCCGGGGTGACGTCGCCCGCCAGGACCAGCGTCGCGTTGGCCGCGCCGTAGTACGCGCGGAACCAGCGCTGCACGTCCGCCAGCGACGCCGCGTCGAGGTCCGCCATCGAGCCGATCGGATCATGGTGATAGGGATGGTTGCGCGGGAAGCTCGCCGCCAGGATCTGCTCGTATACGCGACCGTGCGGCTGGTTCTCGCCCTGCCGCTTCTCGTTCTGCACGACGCCGCGCTGGGTGTCGAGCGCCTTCGGGCCGATCGCGCCGAGCAGATAGCCCATGCGATCCGATTCCATCCACAACGCCATGTCGAGCGCCGTGGTCGGCACCGTCTCGTAGTAGTTGGTTCGATCGAACGACGTCGTGCCGTTCAGGTCCGACGCGCCGGCCTGCTCGAACGGCGGCAGATACGAATGCCGGTAGTGCGCCGAGCCGGAGAACATCAGGTGTTCGAACAGATGGGCGAAACCGGCCTTGCCGTCGGGCTCGTCCGCCGAGCCGACGTGATACCAGACGCCCACCGCCACCACCGGCGCCTTGTGATCCTCGTGCACCACCACGGTCAGGCCGTTCGGCAGCGTGAAGCGCGTAAACGGCAGGTCCGGGAGCGGCGCGGCCGCGGCGGCCCGCAGGCCGACCGACAGGAAAAGCATGCCGGCGACACGCCGGCTCAGGCTGGTTTTTCTCATGACGCGATGACTCCCGCACAGGTAACGACCATCCCTGGTCGAGTTCAATTCAGGTAGGCCGGACGACTTTCGCGCCGCCCCCGCTCAGCCACGACGGCCCAGCCCGAAACAGATATTCCGCACGCCGCGTGGCGCCGTGACAAAGCCCAACTATATCGGTCCCACAACGTCGTCGCGCCCGCGAACACGCTGACGCTGCTCAATCACGGGCCGCGCGCGCATCGCGACGACCGTTCCAGGACGTGACCGCCTTCGAGATTCACGCCGGTGGACACGCCATACGGCGGCCCCGGGTCGTGCCTCGACAACCGCGCGAGTCCGGTCAGCTATTCATATTCATACAGGATATACGGACCGCCGGACTGATCTTCCGCGTACGCGGACCATCGCCGTCCGGGCCGACGCGCCTGACGCGCGCCGGCCCGGTCCTGGTCATCGAATCGACAATGCATGCGCATCAAAGATGCGTACGATGCCGGCCCGCACCGGCGAAAGCCGGTACGGTCGATCATCGGAACGCGAAATACCGGCGACTCATCTTATATTTCTATTGGTCGAACGCCGGACATTCGCGCGCCACGGCCTCGCCCGGCCGCGCACGCGTCATCCGCCCGCGCGGCCACGCCCCCATGGAGGCCGCGCGGGCTCAGTGCATGCCGAGATACGCCTTCACTGCCGGCAGGCCCGGCTTGCCGTCGACCGTCGTCACGCCGGCAAGCCACTTGTCGAGCGCCTGCGGATTCTCCTTGAGCCACTCGGCCGCGGCCTTGTTCGGCTCTTCCTTGTTCATGATCGGCACCATCACGTGATTCTCGATCGACGTCGTGAACTGCAGGTTCGACACGAACTTCGCGACGTTCGGGCAGCGCGCCGCGTAGTCGGGCGGCGTGGCGGTCAGCACGCGCGCCTCGCCGTAGTTCGGCCCGAACACGTCGTCGCCGCCGCTCAGGTAGTCGATCTTCATCTGCACGTTCATCGGATGCGGCTCCCAGCCGAGGAACACGATCCACTGCTTGTCGCGGATCGCGCGATTGACCTCGACCAGCATCCCCGCCTCGCTCGACTCGACCATCTTGAACTTGCCGAGCCCGAACTGGTTCCCGTCGATCATCTTCTTGATCAGCAGGTTGCCGTCGTTGCCCGGCTCGATCCCGTAGATGCGGCCGTTCAGCTTGTCCGCGTACTTCTGGATATCCGCGAACGACTTCAGGCCGCCCTGGTACACATAGTCCGGCACCGCGAGCGTGTATTTCGCGCCCGTCAGGTTCGGCGTCGGCAGCACCTTGATCGTGCCCGCCTTGGTGAACGGCGCGATGATCGGGTCCATGGTCGGCGACCAGTAACCGAGGAACACGTCGATCTGCTTGCTCTTGATGCCCGCGAACGTGATCGGCACCGATGCGATCGTCTTGGTCGGCGCGTAGCCGAGCCCCGCGAGCATCGTCGACGCGAGCCCGGTGGTCGCGGCGATATCGGTCCAGCCCACGTCGGCGAACCGCACCGTCTTGCACGCGGCGGGGTCCGCCGCATGCACCGGCGCGGCGCCCACGCTCAGCCCGCAGGCCATCGCCAGCAGCATTCGCTTCATTTTGCTTCTCCTCAGGGGTGATGTCGTCAATGGGGAAACGGGATCCTTGCCGTCACGCGCGCCGCGATCCCGGCGGCGCACGCCCTCATCGCCCCGGCATGCGCCGCTCGTGGCTCGGCGCGTGGCCGAACTGCGCGCGGTAGGCCTTGCTGAAATGGCATGGCGAATGAAAACCGCAAACCGTCGTCACGCGCGCGATCGACGCATCGGTCGTGCGCAGCAGGTCGCGCGCGCGCTTCAGCCGCAGCGACAGGTAATAGTGGGTGGGCGAGACGTTCAGGTAGACCTTGAACATCCGTTGCAGATGGCGCTGCGACAGCCGCACGAGGCGCGCCAGCTCTTCGAGCGACAGCGGCTCCTCGATGTTCGCCTCCATCAGGCGCACGACCTCGACCAGCTCCGCGCGCGAGAAGCCGACCCGCGCATCGACCGGGATCGGCTGCGGATCGGTCGCGCCGCGGATCCGTTCGAGGATGAACTGCTCCGACACCTGCGCGGCCAGCGGCTGGCCGAGCCGCGCGCCGACCAGGTTCAGCATCAGGTCGAGCGGCGCGGTGCCGCCCGTGCAGGTCAGGCGGTCGCGATCGACGACGAACAGCTCGTCCGCGAAGCGCACGCGCGGAAACTCCGCATGCAGCGCCGACAGGTTCTCCCAGTGCACAGTGCAGCGATAGTCGTCGAGCAGGCCGCTCGCCATCAGCGCATAGGCGCCCGTGCAGATCCCGCCGAGCGGCACGCCGCGCTCGGCCAGCGCGACGAGCGCGTCGCGCGTCGCCTCGTCCACCGCGTCGCGGATCCGCACCCCGCCGCATACGATCATCACGTCCGGCAGCTGCGTCGCGTCGAGCGGCCGGGTCGGCCGCACCACGATGCCGTTGCTCGCCGGCACGGGCGCGCCGTCGAGCGAGAAGATCGACCAGCGGTAGTGCTCGGCCCGCCCGACGTAGTTGGCCATGCGCAGCACCTCGATCGCGCTCGTGAACGCGATCATCGAGAACTGCGGCAAGGTCAGGAAGCCGAAATGCGCGAGGCTGGATACGGGCGTGGCGGATACGGCGGGGGCGGCGGCAGGCGTCACATCGCTCTCCAGCATCAGCAGTGGGCACGGGATGCGCGCCGGCGGCGCATGGCGGCCGGCGCCCGAAGCGAAACGAGGCAGGCGGGCGCGCGCGACGCGCGCCCGCTTCAGGCGCTCAGGCCCGCGCGGCGGCGCGCTGGCCGAGCAGTTGGCGCAGCCCCGCGAACAACGGCGCGCGCGCGGTGCCCGGCGCGCGGCCGAAGCTCTCCGTGATGCGATCGAGAATGATCGCGAGCAGCACGACGGACAGGCCGCTCTCGAACCCGAGGCCGATGTCGAGCCGCTGGATGCTCGCGAGCACGTCGTTGCCGAGGCCGCCCGCGCCGACCATCGACGCGATGATCACCATCGACAGCGCCATCATGATGGTCTGGTTCACGCCCTGCATGATCGACGGCAGCGCGTTCGGGAACTGCACCTTGTACAGCAGCTGCCACGGCGTGCAGCCGAAGGCCTGGCCGGCCTCGACGATCTCGCGGTTCACGTGGCGGATGCCGAGGCTCGTGAGCCGCACCGCGGGCGGCATCGCGAAGATCACCGTCGACAGGATGCCGGGCACGCGGCCGAGGCCGAACAGCATCGCCGCCGGGATCAGGTAGACGAACGCGGGCATGGTCTGCATCAGGTCGAGGATCGGCCGCACGATGGCCGCGACCCACTTGCTCTTCGCGGCCCAGACGCCGAGCGGGATGCCGAGCACGAGGCTGATGATGGTCGACGACAGCGTGAGGCCGAGCGTCACGATGGTCTGATCCCAGAAGCCGGTCGCGAAGATCAGCAGCAGCGACAGCGTCGTGAACAGCGCGAAGCGCCAGCCGACCCGCCACAGCCCGACGCCGATGAAGATGGCCATCATCGCCCACATCGGCACCGCCTGCAGGCTGTGCTCGACGAACGCGGCGAGCCCTTCGATCGCGCGCCCGATGGTGTCGAACGTTTTCGCGTCGTGGTCGAGCAGGTAGCGGACCGACTGGTCGACCCAGGTGCCGAGCGGAATGAGTTCAGACATGGGAGCCTCGCGAACGCGTAATGGCCTTCAGGAGCACGGCGCGATCGACCGAACCGCAGTAGCAGCCGTCGTCGTCGACGACGGGCAGCGCGTTCGGGCTCGCGACCACGCGCTCGACCACCTGATCGAGCGACGCATCGAGCCGGATGCTTTCGACGGGGCGCACGCGCGGCGCGGGATTGCCGATCGCGTCGCGCGTGACGCAGCCGCGCAGCTTGCGCGCCTCGTCGAGCACGAACGCGTATTCGGCGCTGCCGTTCAGCGTCGCCGCGACCTGCGCGGCGTCGAACCGCGACATGAGCGGCACCGCGCCGGTCTGCATCAGGTCGCCCGCCGTCAGGTAGCGGCTCGTGTCGATGCCTTCGAAGAACGCGCGCACGTAGTCGTCGGCCGGGTTCGCGATGATGTCCTGCGGCGTGCCCACCTGCACGAGCCGGCCGCCCTCCATGATCGCGATCCGGTTGCCGATGCGCAGCGCCTCCTCGAGATCGTGCGACACGAACATGATCGTGCGGCGCTGCTCCTTCTGCAGTTGCAGCAGCACGTTCTGCATTTCCTTGCGCTTGAGCGGATCGAGCGCGGAGAACGCCTCGTCCATGATCATCAGCGACGGATTCACCGCGAGCGCGCGCGCCAGCCCGACGCGCTGCTGCATCCCGCCCGACAGCTCGGACGGCAGCTTCTGCGAGAACGCCGCGAGCCCCACCTGTTCGAGCACCGTCATCGCGCGCCGCTCACGCTCCTTGCGGCCGACGCCCGCGACCTCGAGGCCGAACGACGCGTTCGACAGCACGGTGCGCTGCGGCATCAGCGCGAACGACTGGAACACCATGCTCATGTCCTTGCGGCGCAGCGCGGTCAGCTCCGAGCGCCGCACCGCGGCGACGTCGCGGCCGTCGATCAGCACCTTGCCGGCGGTCGGCTCGACGAGGCGGTTGACGAGCCGGATCAGCGTCGACTTGCCGGAACCGGACAAGCCCATCAACACGAAAATCTCGCCTTCCTGCACCTCGAACGACACGTCGTGCACGCCAACCACCTGGCCCGTGCGCGCAAACACCTCGTCCTTCGTCGAACCGGCGGCGAGCATGTCGAGTGCCTGTTGCGGCTGAGTGCCGAAAACCTTGCACAGACCTTCGACCACGACCTTGGGGGCATCCATCGGAACCTTCTCCTCGTGTTGCGGGGACTGATGTCGTCACAGCGTGCCTACATGGTTGCCAGAAAAAACCCCGTGCAGCCGACGAATTGCGACAGACGCTTGCGCAAATACGACACGTCCGCGCACGGGTCGCGGCCGCCGCGCGGGCCGCGCGGCGCGGCGCGGGCGCGCCGATGATGCGTTGCACCGCCCGCCCGGGCCCGAGCCGCGCGGATGCGCGCGCATCGTTGTGCGGCACGGCGAGCGCCGGTGCGCGACGCACCGGCGCTCGCCCCCGCGCCGGCCGCATGTCGCGTCAGGACAAGATCGCGTCCGATTCGCCCGCTCGGATTCGTCTGTTCATTGCCGGGCGGCGACGGACGGGGCCGCTTGCGCCTCCCCAGCCCCGATTTCTCCGCCGATTCCGTCACGTGAATCGGCAAAACGCGCCCGGCACGTCCATTACGTATTCGAATTGCAGTCGATATTTTCTTTTTACCTTTATTAACATTCATCATCATTGCACATTTTAAACATCGGTTTTACGATGAAGACAACGGAGCGGTTTATCGTCCGATTATCGAAATAGAGCAATAAGCCAGACCGACCAATCATCCTGCAACACCCAGGCGACGGGGCCGTCGCGCGGACCGCGCCGCGCGGTGCGGCGACGTGTCGCGGTCACTTCGGCGAGGCCGCCATTCCCGCCTGCCGATCAATAATCATCGCAATTAATTTAATCACCTTAACTCCCGGAAGTATTCGCCTTCGGAAAATCAGGTGGTATTGCGGATTCTCGGAGAGCGACAAAATGCATCGAATCGAATCAGCCGCGGCGTCCGTGCTGGACGAGCACGGCTGCACGATCCCTGGCCTGACGCCCCGCCCCGGCGCGCAGCTGCCGGCGCCCGGTTCGCTGCCGCTCGTCCCGCTCCAGCCTCTACCGCCGGCCGTCGATACCTCGGCCCCCGTGCTGCCGCAGAAGGATTCCGTGCCGGGCCAGCTCGCGCGTGCCGGCTGGCTGACCTCGCAGCGGCTCACCCATGCGTGGACCCGCAGCCTGCCGAACGCACCGGGCATCCCGTTCGCGGCCGGCGTCGCCGCGCGCGAGCAGCCCTCGATCGACTGGCTGCTCGAAACCGCCCACACCGCCGCCGCGGTGCTGGCCAACCTGCTCGCGGCGCTGCCGCGCGGCCGCGCCGCGGCCTGGCAGGCACCGCTGCAGGCCATCCGCACGAACCTGGGCGCCGCGCTCGCCGCCTACGCCGGGCCGCTCGCGAACCCGCACGGCGCCGATACCGCCCAGCGGATCGACCAGGTGCGCCACGCGCTGCTCGGCGTGCTGGCGAGCCTGCACGCGCTGGTCGCCGATCTCGCGCCGCGGCTCGGCAGCCTGGACAACGACGGCGCGCTGGCCGCCCCCGCCGCGCAGGTCTGCCCGGACGAGGTGTTCGCGGAACAACGCGTCGCCGGACCGAATCCGCTGCTGATACGCGGCATCGACACGCTGCCCGCCAAGTTCCCGCTCACCCACGCGCAGTTCCGGCAGGTGATGGGCGAGCACGACGACCTCGTCGCGGCCGGCGCGGAACACCGCCTGTACCTGCTCGACTACGTCGACAACAGCCTGCTCGCGACCGCCGGGCCGGTCGCCAAGCCGCTCGCGGGCATCGGCTACGCCTACGCGCCGATCGCGCTGTTCGCCGTGCCGCGCAGCGGCACGACGCTCGTGCCGGTCGCGATCCAGTGCGACCAGGATCCGACCGCGCACCCGATCTTCCTGCGCGCGGATCCCGCCAGCACGTCGGCCTCCGCGTATTGGGCGTGGCAGATGGCGAAGACCGTGGTGCAGAGTGCGGACGCCTGCCATCACGAGATGTTCGCGCATCTCGCGCGCACGCATTTCGTCAGCGAGGCGTTCTGCATGGCGACGCATCGCAACCTCGCCGCGACCCACCCGCTGCATCTGCTGCTCACGCCGCACTTCGAGGGCACGGCGTTCATCAACGAGCGCATCGCGCGCTTCCTGCTGTGCCCGGGCGGCGTCGACGACCTGCTGTTCGCCGCGCCCGTGCGCACGGCGGCGCAGATGGTGCTCAAGGATCGCCTCGCGTTCGATTTCCGCGCGAGCATGCTGCCCGCCGATCTCGCGCGCCGTCGGGTGGACGATCGCACGACGCTGCCCGACTACCCGTACCGCGACGACGCGCTGCTGCTGTGGCACGCGCTCGCGCAATGGGTCGACGACTACGTCGAGACGTATTACCTGTCGGATCACGACGTGATCGCCGATCACGAGTTGAGCGCGTGGCGCGACGATCTCGTCAGCAACGGCAAGATCCGGGGCATGCCCGCGCTCACGACGCGCGCGGCGCTGGCCGACGCGCTGACGATGGTGATCTTCACGGCCAGCGCGCAACATGCCGCCGTGAGCGCGCCGCAGCCGGCCTTCGCCACCTGCGCGCCGACCCAGGCCGGTTGGCTCGCCGCGCCCGCGCCGGGCGCCGACACGGAAGCCACGCAGGCGCGCTGGCGCGCCATGCTGCCGTCGCCGCTGACCACGCTCGTGCGCACCGCGTTCGCCCAGCTGACAGGCGGCGTGCGCTACCGGCGGCTCGGCCAGTACCTGAGCGCCGGCTTTCCGCACCGTCCGCTCCTGACGGATCCGCGCATCATCGGCGCGGACGGGCCGCTCGACCGCTTCCGGGCCGCGCTCGCGCGCATCGAGACGACCATCGCCGCGCGCAATCTCGCGCGCCGTCGGCCCTATCAGTTCCTGTTGCCGAGCCGCATCGCGCCCAGCACCCACATCTGAACGGCGCACGAAAAAAAAGCCCCGCCGACGTCCAGAGCGGCGGGGCCAACCCATGTCAGAGAATCTCTATGGAGGAGACGGAATCGATCATAACGAGCCCGCCGCGGCCGCCCAACCAAGCTTTTCTGCTTTCCAATTGCGCTCCGAAGGCCGGCGTCCCACGGACGCGCGCCCATATCGATAGAACGAAAAGTCGTTTCCCGTCCCCCGCCGAGGTCGTTACCATGCGGTATCAAGCCCGCGCTCAGCCGGGCGCTGCACCCTCAAGGAGCGAATTTTGACGGCATTCGATCACCACCACCGGCCCTTCGTCGTCGGGATCGGCGGCACCACGCGCGCCGCCTCGTCGACCGAACGCGCGCTGAGCTTCGCGCTGCGCGGCGCGCAGGCGGCAGGCGCGCGCACCCGGCTGTTCGACGGCCCCTTCCTGCACACGCTGCCGCACTATGCGCCCGAACAAGCGCTGCGCACCGATGCGCAGCGCGAGCTGATCGACGCGGTGCGCCAGGCCGACGCGATCATCATCGCGACGCCCGGCTATCACGGCGGCGTCTCGGGCCTCGTGAAGAACGCACTCGACACGCTGGAAGAACTGCGCGAAGACGAGCGCCCCTACCTCGACGGACGCGCGGTCGGCTGTATCGTCACCGCATATGGCTGGCAGGCGGCCGGCACCGTGCTGACCTCGCTGCGCTCGATCGTCCATGCGCTGCGCGGCTGGCCGACGCCGTTCGGCGCCACCGTCAACACGCTGGAAACGCGTTTCGACAGCGCGGACGGCTGCTCCGACGCCAAGGTCGCGGCGCAGCTCGAAACCGTCGGCACGCAGGCCGCGGAATTCGCGCTGGCCCTCGCCTCGCACCGCGCGGCCAGCCGGGTCGCCGCCGACAGCGCGCTCGCACCGGTGCTGAAGCTCGGCGGCGCGAGCTGAGCGCCCCCCCGCCTTGCGCCGCCCCGCGTCCGCGCGGGCGCGGCGCGCCTCGCTCCCATCCGCCTCGCTCCCATCCGCCTCGCGCCGCGCACGCACGCGCCGGCCGCCTCCCGCACGGATAACCCTGTCGCGCATTCCGTCATTTGCTATCGCAGATTGATTGGTTCACGCGCGGCCGCGTCGTGCGTACGCTGCAAGTTCCTCATTCATCCGCGCACGCCATGAATCGTTCGATCCGCTACAAGGGCTATGAGGTCGCGCCCGCGGCAGCGCGTCTGCCGAACGGCCTGTTCGCCGCCAATCTGACGATCGAGCGGGCCACGGGGCCCGCCCGCGCCTACTCGTTCGACGCCATCGATTTCTTCTTCGACGAAGAGCACGCGCTCGCCTACGCGTCCCGCTGGGGTCGCATGTGGGTGGACGATCACTGTTGAACGGCCCGGCTTCGAGGCGCCGCAGGCTGGGCGGCGTCCTCGGCAGCGCGTGATTTCGCGCGCTATGTAAGAATCGGATGCTCCTGAGATCACGATACCAAGCAACCAGCCATGTCTGACACGCTGCAACGCGAGCAGGCGGCGGATCATGCAATGCGTCATTGGACCCATGAGGATCAGGGCCCGGTGCGCATCGGTTCCGACACGCACCGACGCATGTTCTGCACGATGCTGCTCGACACTCACAACCCGTACAAGCCCGCCGTCATCGACTGGCCGCCGCTCGCGCCGGCCGAGTTGAAGCGGCTCACGTCATTGCCAATCTGGGACATCGCCGTGCAGACCGAAGGGCGCGCGTCGATCCGCGTCGCGACCTACGCGGCCACCGTGACCGACCCGCTGCTGCGCCGGGCGCTCGAGATGGACGGCGCCGAGGAGGCGCGCCACAAGGTGGTGCTGTCGAAACTGGTCGAGGCCTACGGCATCGCGCTCGCACCCGAGCCGCCCTATCCCGCGCCGAAAGACCCCGAATGGGCATGGCTCACGACCGGCTTCAGCGAATGCATCGACAGCTTCTTCGCATTCGGGCTGTTCCGTTCCGCCCAGCGCTCCGGCTTCTTCCCCGATGCGCTCGTCGAAACCTTCGAACCGGTCATCCAGGAAGAAGGCCGCCATATCCTGTTCTTCGTCAACTGGTACGCGTGGTACTGGCGCGCCCTGCCGTGGTGGCGCCGGCCGTGGTTCTTCGCGCGGGTCGCCGCGGTGTGGGCGTGCCTGATCAAGGACCGCGTCAACATCGCGCGCGGCATCGACTCGGATGGCGCCGCGCGCGACATGAACTTCCCCGCGAATGCCGCCTCGACCGTCGGCGACGGACTGGACCCGCGCGAGCTGATCGCGCTGTGCCTCAGCGAGAACGAGCGGCGCATGGCCGGCTACGACCGGCGCCTGGTGCGCCCGCTGTTCGTGCCGCGCATGGCGCGGCTCGCGCTGCGCTTCCTGAAGAAGAAAAAGTAGGCCCCGCCCGGCATGGCGCGGCGACGCGCGGCATCAAGCCGCGTCGCCGTCCTCCTGCGCGACCCGCACGAGCCAGAGCCGGATCACCTGTTCGTCCGCCTCGCTGAGCCCGTCGCGCAACCGCGCCTCGAGCCGCCGCACGCGCTCGCGGCAGGTCGCGAGCAACGCGCGCCCCGTCTCGCTGACCTCGATCAGCCGGATCCGCCCATGCACCGCGTGCGGCCGCCGCGCAATCGCGTCGCGCTTCTCCAGGTTCGCGACGATCACGCTCACGGTCTGCGGCGTGAGGAACGCCAGCCGCGCGAGATCCGCACTCGAGATGCCCGGATAGGCGACCAGCAAGGTCAGCACCATGAACTGCGGCGAAGTGACGCCCAGGTCGGCGAGCGTACGCTCCATCGCGAGCCGCGATGCCGCGTGCGCCTGCCTCAGCAGATAACCGAGATAACCCCGCTCGCCGCGCTTGCCCTCGCCGACCGCGGGCAACTCTGGAAACACGGCGGCAACGTCCACCGTGGAAGAAGAAGAAGAACGGACTGGCTTGCGCATGATGTAAGAGTTCGAATATATTGTTCGTGCTCTGTTATGTTAACCGATCCCCACCCTATCTGCTGGAGAACTGGCATGACCGCCTCTACCCGCGTGACCTACGAAACGTTCGGCGAATCCGCGAAAGGCGTCGTCGACGCGCTGACGGCGCTCGGCGCCGCCGTCGACGCTTCCGGGCTCGACAAAGACCTGACGGAACTCCTGAAGCTGCGTGTATCGCAGATCAACGGCTGCACATTCTGCGTGCAGTACCACCTGAATCTGCTGCGTCGCCAGAAGGTCACGCAAGAGAAATTGGATCTCGTCGCCGTATGGCGCGAGGCCGGCATTTTTTCGAAACGCGAAACAATTGCACTCGCTTATGCGGAAGCGATTACCCGTGCATTACATGACGGCGTGTCCGACACGCTTTACGCCGACGTGCTCGAACAGTTCCCGGGCGAGCAAGTGATGTTTCTCACGGCCGCCATCGCCAACATCAACGCCTGGAACCGGATTGCGATCCCGTTCCAATATCCGCCGATGATTCCGACGCGCACCTGACCCTCGGCATTCCATCCTGCCGCGACGGCCTGGAACCCCCTCGGTTTCAGGCCGTTTTTCATAGTGCCCGTCAATTGCACCGATAGCCCAGGTCATTCTGCATACGAAATCAATTCTCAAATAAGGCAAATTGGCCCGTATCTCACAACCCAATCCAAATGAATCATCCTTTCTGCATAATTTCACATCATTACACATAGAAAGAATTCCTCCATTTATCCTGTCGCGCTAAATCATTAAACGTTTGCGCTCCCTCGAAATTTCATCAAACCCAATACCAGCAAGCCATCGCATCATATTTAAACCACAATCAACAAGTTAAATAACACGCCGCAAACGATTGCGAGGCAATCTTCAAATCACGCCGATAATGATCAGATAAGGTGAATTGACAATCCTTGACATTTCAAAAGTCTGATTTTGCAGTTTCTAGCAATCTCAAAAACAAATTGACAATAGAATCCGCGCACTTAAATCCATTACCGCGCGATCCCGTGTTAGGCATTGAGCCGAACGACAGGTGTGTTGCGTGGGCGCAGAGAGACCTCTCGAATGAACCGCACCTACCGATCGATTTGGAATGAATCCCTTGGCGCCTGGGTCGCCGCGTCGGAACTCGACGCCGCCCGGGGCAAACCCAACAAGAACGCCGCCGTCGCGCTCGCCGTGGCCGCGCTGCTGCTGGGCGCACCGGCCATCGCAAGCGCCAATACGCTTACCTCGAGTACCACCTGCACGTCCGGCGGCACGACCAGCCAAGTCGGCCAAAACGCGCCGAGCAACACGAATGCGGGCCCGACCGACGGTTCAGGCACCTTTTCGCTCGTCGCGGGCTGTAACGCGAGCGGCAACAATCAATACGCCGCAACGGTCTACGGCACCTACTCCCAGGTCACCGGCACAGGCGGCTCGGCCTTCGGCTTCCAAAGCTCGGCGGCCATGTGGGGGCTCGCGGCCGGCCTCAATTCGACCGCGAGCGGCACCTCGGCGACCGCCGTCGGCTTCGGCAGCACCGCGAGCGCGCTGAACTCGGTCGCGATCGGCGGCGCGGGCGGCAACGGTACGACCCCGCTTTCGCCGGCCAACGCGATCATCGCATCGGGCACGGGCTCGGTGGCGATCGGCAGCAATGCCACCCAGGGCGCGCAATCGGCCGCCTCGAACTCGATCGCGATCGGCGGTCAATCGTCGGTGACGTCGGCCGCGACCTCGGGCATCGCCATCGGCCTCGCCTCGACGGCATCGGGCACGAACGCCGCCGCGGTGGGTTCGGGCGCGACGGCGTCGGGCGCGTCGAGCGCCGTGTTCGGCTACAACGCATCCGCGACGGGCAGCGGCGACATCGCCGTCGGCAACGGCGCGAGCAGCTCGAGCGGTTCGACCGGCGCAGGCAACATCGCGGTCGGCCAGAACGCGACGGCGTCGAGCCCGGGCGGCGGTTATGGCGTGACGGCGATCGGCGCATCGGCCACCGCCGGGTCGAGCGGCTACACGGGCGCGACCGCGATCGGCTTCGGCGCGAAGGCGCTGCAGAACAGCACGGCGATCGGCCAGAACACGTCGGCGACGTCGACCGGCACCGCGCTCGGCGGCAGCGCACAGGCAACCGCATCCGGCGCGCTCGGCGCGGGCCTGTCGGCCGCCGCGACCGCCTCGAACGCAGTGGCGCTCGGCCAGGGCGCATCGGCGGGCAACACCGGCGCAGTCGCGCTCGGCTCCGGCTCGACGACCGCCGCTGCGGTCGCGACCGCCAATACGACGATCAACGGCACGACCTATGCGTTCGCGGGCACGACGCCCGCCTCGACGGTCAGCGTCGGTGCGCCGGGATCGGAACGCACGATCACCAACGTGGCGGCGGGCCGGATCTCGTCGACCAGCACCGATGCGATCAACGGTTCGCAGCTCAACGCGACGAACCTGGCCGTGACGGCAGTGAATTCGGGGCTCGCGAGCCTGTCGACGTCGGCGTCGACGGGGTTGTCGTCGGCTAATAGCGCGATCGGGTCGCTGTCGACGGGGTTGAGCACGACTAATAGTAGTGTGGCGTCGCTGTCGACTTCGGCTTCGACGGGGCTGTCGTCGGCTAATAGCGCGATCGGGTCACTGTCGACCGGCCTCAGCACCACCAACAGCAGTGTTGCTTCGCTGTCGACCTCGGCGTCGACGGGGCTGTCGTCGGCTAATAGCTCGATCGGTTCCCTATCGACTGGCCTCAGCACCACCAACAGCAACGTCGCTTCGCTCTCGACCTCCGCTTCGACGGGGTTGTCGTCGGCTAATAGCTCGATCGGTTCCCTGTCGACTGGCCTCAGCACCACCAACAGCAACGTCACTTCGCTCTCGACCTCCGCTTCGACCGGCCTGTCGTCGGCTAATAGCTCGATCGGCTCCCTGTCGACTGGCCTCAGCAC
>NZ_JBXAPG010000005.1:152009-241621 GCF_058803765.1 Burkholderia sp. GW821-FHT14F03 | reverse complement strand
AGCCAGCGCCACCAGCGGCTCGGCGCGGGCGCGGCGGTGCGCACGCCGCCGGCGGGCGCGCGCACGAAGTGGTCGCCCGGCGCGGCCGCGTCGGGCGCGCCGCGGTAGTCGGGGCCGACCGTGCAGCCCGCGAGCGCGCCGGCGGCCGCGAGCGCGGCGAGCAGGCAACGGGAACGATGGGAAGGCGTCATCACGGCATCCTGGGAATCAATGGCCGGCATCGGCGGGCGACGCCGGGTGGCGCGGGGTCCGCAGCAGCAGCGCGAGCGGCACGCAGGCGAGCAGCGCGAGACCGAGCAGGTAGAAGGTTTCCGAAAACGTCATCACGAGCGCCTGCTGCTGGATCTGCGCGGCGAACTGGCCCAGCGCGCGCAATTGCGCGTAGGCGAGGTCGCCCGTCTGCGCGAACCAGCCGGCGGCGTTGGCCGCGAGCCGGTCCTGGCCGAGCGGCGAATTGGCGCTGACCGATTCGCGCAGCATCGCGGCGTGGAAGGTCGTGCGCCGATCGATCACCGTGCCGATGATCGCGAGCCCGATCGAGCCGCCGAGATTGCGCGCCATGTTGTAGAGGCCGGCGGCGTCGCCGGAATCCTCGCGCGCGACGGCGGCCATCGACGCCTGGTTGAGCGGCATCATCGCGAGCATCTGTGCGATGCCGCGGATCAGCTGCGACCACACGAAGTCGTGCCCCACGCTTTGCGCGGTGAGGTCGATGTCGAGCATGCAGCTCGTGAAGAACAGCAGCAGCCCCGTGATCACGAGGATCCGGAAGTCGACCTTGCCGAGCAGGCGCGGCAGGATCGGCATCACGAGGAATGCGGGCAGCCCGGACAGCAGCATGATCGCGCCCGACTGCGCGGCGTTGTAGCCGGCCACGAGGCTCAGGAACTGCGGCAGCAGATAGGACACGCCGTACAGCGCCGCGCCGACCGCGGACACGATCAGGATCACGCTCGCGTAGCGCGGGTTGCGCATCAGGCTCAGGCGCATGATCGGCCGTTTCGCGAAGCGCTGCGACAGCGCGATCAACACCATCCCGGCGAACGAGATCCAGCTCAGCGTCACGATCATGTGCGACTCGAACCAGCGTTCGCGCTGGCCTTCCTCGAGCACGACGGTGAGCGAGCTGAGGCCGATCGCGAGCCCGGCGATGCCGAGCCAGTCGGCATTGAGGAACGCGTGCCATTGCGGGCGCTCGGATGGCAGGCCGACCAGCAGCAAGGTCATCAGCAGCAGGCAGACCGGCAGGTTCAGGAAGAAGCACCAGCTCCAGCTGATGTTCTCCGCGAGCCAGCCGCCCACGACCGGGCCGAACAGCGGACCGAGCAGCACGATCAGGCCGAACACCGTCATGCCGACGGGCAACTGCGACATCGGCAGCCGGGTGCGGATGATGGTCTGTGCGGTCGGGATCAGCGCGCCGCCCGTGAAGCCCTGCCCGATGCGGCCGGCCACCATTGCCGCGAGCGAATGCGACCAGCCGCACATCATCGAGAACACGATGAACAGCGCCGAGTTGGTCAGCAGGAAATTGCGCAGGCCGAACACGCGCGTGAGCCACGCGGCGAGCGGGATCATCACGATCTCCGACATCAGGTAGCCGGTCGAGATCCAGGTGCCTTCGGTGCCGGTCGCGCCGATCGCGCCCTGGATCTGCGGCAGGGCCGAGTTGGTGATCGAGATGTCGAGCGTCGCCATCAGCGCGCCGAGCGCGCCCGCCGCCACCGCGATCCAGTCGGCGGCGCTCGCGCGCGCTTCGGCCGGGGCCGGCGGGCGGGCGTCAGTCACGGCGGTTCTCCGCGTCGATGCGCGCGTCGTCGTCGCGCGCGCCGCGCGTATCGACGTCGACCGTCACGGACAAGCCCGGCACCAGCACGGCGCGCGTCGCTGCGCCGGTGTCGAGGCGGATCCGCACGGGCACCCGCTGCACGATCTTGGTGAAGTTGCCGGTTGCGTTCTCGGGCGGCAGCAGCGCGAACTGCGCGCCGGTGCCCGGCGCGAAGCTGTCGACCACGCCGTGCAGGGTCTTGCCCGGCAGCGCGTCGACGCGCAGCTCGACAGGCTGGCCGGCGCGCATGCGGCCGACCTGGGTCTCCTTGAAGTTCGCGACCAGATAGGTGCGCTCGACCGGCACGACGGTCAAGAGCCGCGTGCCGGGCTGCACGTATTGGCCGACCCGGACGGTACGGTCGCCGACCCGGCCCGCGAGCGTGCTGCGCACGATCGTGTTGTCGAGATCGAGGCGCGCTTGCGCGGCGTTGGCCAGCGCGGCTTCGAGCTGCGCGCGCGCCTGCGTGAGCGCGGCGGTGCTCGACGCGATCTGCGTGCGCGCGGCGTCGAGCGCGGCGCTGTTGGCCGCGAGCGTCGCCCGGGCCTGGTCGCGCGTGCTGGTCAGCGAGGCGACCCGCTCGGCCGTTTCGGCGCCCGTCGCCACGAGCGGCGCATAGCGTGCGACCTCGTCGCCTGCGTGCCGCGCATTGACGCGCGCGACCTCGCGCTGCGCGCCGGCCTGTTCGAGATTGGCGCGCTGCTGGCCGATCTCGGCCTCGGCGCGTGCGATGTCTGCGCGACGCGCGTCGACCGTGGCGAGCGCCTGGTCGAGCGACACCTGGTACTGACGCGTATCGAGGCGCACGAGCGGGTCGCCCACCTTCACGGGCTGGTTGTCGGCGACGTAGACGTCCGTGATATAGCCGGCGATCTTCGGCGCGGCGGTCATGCTGTCGGCTTGCAGATAGGCGTCGTCGGTGCTTTCGATGAAGCGGCCGACCGTCCACCAGCGTGCGAGCCAGACCCCGCCGACGACCAGCGCGACGAGGCCGGCCGCGATCAGCAGCCGCCGGCGCGATGGGCGGGCGGCGGTGCTTGTGTCGGAATCCTTACTATTCGCTTTCGGATTTGATTCGGGTGCGGGCGACGACATGGTGAACGTCCAATTTATTCCAGTCGGCAAAATTATTCCGAACGATATAATTGTGTCAAGTGAAATCTGGTCCGGCGGATCGGGGCCGGTCGAACCGGAAGGAGGGATATGAAGGAAGCGAAGAAGCTGCGCCGTTCGACGGCAGGCGGTTATGCGCGCGGCGACGAGACGCGCCAGCGCATCATCGACGCCGCGCTCGAGCTGTTCGGCGAGCACGGCTTCGAGGGCGCATCGACGCGCGACATCGCCGCGCGCGCCGGGGTCAATGCGCCGGCCTTGCAGTACTACTTCGAGAACAAGCTGGGCGTGTATTGCGCCTGCATCGAATCACTCGCGGATCAGGTGTGGATGCATTTCGTGCCCGCGGTGCAGCGCGCCTGGGCGGTGCTGAATGCGCCCGAGGCGGACGTGGAGGAATTGATCGAGGCGTTCGTGGGGATCCAGCGGGCGATGGCGGGCAAGATCTTCGAGACCCCGGGCACGCCGAACCAGCGCATGCTGTTCGCGCGCGAACAGTCGGGCTACGAGCCCGAGAGCGCGAGCCAGATCCTGATGCAGCGTGTGCGGCGGCCGCTCAACGAAGTGACCTGCGCACTGATCGCGCGCGTGACGGGCGAGGCGCCCAATGCAACCGTCACGCGGATCCGCATGTTCAGCTTGCACGGACAACTGACGATTTTCCACGTCGCGCGGCGCTCGACGCTCGAGATGCTCGGCTGGCGCGAATACGACGCCGAACACGCCGCGCTGATCGTGGAGACGGTGTGCGCGCAAAGCCGCGCGCTGCTGCTGCAATGGCATCGCGAACGCGGCGCCGCGATGCCCGTTCCCGCCGCGCGCCGACGCCGGGCGGCGCGCTGACGCGTCATTCCGCGTCGACCACGGGCGTGCCCGGCAGCACGTAGTGCATCTCGTAGAACAGCGCGTCGCCGCGCGAGGGCAGCGTAAATGGTGCCCGCGCGGACGCGAAGCCGAGCGACTCGTAGAAGCCGCGCGCCGATTCGCGCGCGGTGCACCACACGAGCCGGCCGGACTGGCGTTCGGCGTGGTCGAGGCAGAGCTTCATCAATACCTTGCCGAAGCCGTGCCGCTGCACCGCGGGTTCGACCGCGACGCCGCGCAGGCGCCATGCCGCGCTGTCGTTCGAACCGGGCAGCGGTTCGCGGCAGATCGTTGCAACCGCCACGATCACGTCGGCGCGACGCACCGCGAGATGCAGCGTCGATGCATCGTCATCGCCGCGAAAGCGCGCGGAGTCGAGTTCGCCCGCGAGCAGGATCCTGCCGCGTAACGGCGCGACATCGGCGGCTGAAACGGAGCAGATCGAGAACAACACGTGGGAATCGGACAGGGTTGGCATCGTGAACGCTTAATGGCAAGGAATGGAAAAGTCGCGCAAAAAATATCAGTTGAAGACGACTCATAACCGGGATAATCTAGCCCGGGCCGGATTCACGGATAAACGAATAATCAAACTGCGATCTCAGATGGCTGAGGGCATTATTTCCGATACCGAAAACGCGTACGACCAGATTCGCAATCGAATCTTCGACGGCCGGCTTGCGCCTGGCCAGAAGATTTCGTACCGCGGGCTGGCCGGCGAACTGGGGCTGGGGCACATGCCGGTCCGTACCGCCATTCAGTTGCTGGCGGCGGAAGGGCTGGTCGAGGTGGTGACGAAGAGCGGCACCTATATCTCGCAGCCCACGTCGCAGGATCTGCGCGAGATTTTCGAAGTGCGCCTCGCGCTCGAAAGCACGGCGGCCTACCTGGCGGCGCGCGGCGGTGCGACGGAAGGGCTCGTGCGCTCCGCGGATCAACTGCGCCTGATCGTCGAGCAGGGCACGAGCGACATCATGATCGAGCAGCGGATCGGCTGGGTGTTTCACCAGGAGATGTTCGAGGCCGCGCGGAATGAACGTCTGTTCACGACGTACAAGATATTGCGGGCTCAAACGCTGGCGCTCAATGAATTGCCGCGTGAGGATGCGGAAACGGTCAGACGGGGAACCATCGAACACCTGAGTATTTTTGACGCGATCAAGGAAAAGGATCCCGAGTCGGCGCGACGCCATATGTGGAACCACATCGTAGATGGTACCTCCGCGAGAATCAAACTTATTCGGGCCAATCATGAATCCGACTAATCGAGGTTTTTCGCTTCCGCTTCAAATGATCGCGGGCCTCGTGCTCGGCATCGTCTGCGGTCTCTATGCGCCCGGCGTGAGCGCGAAGCTCGGTTTCATCACGACCCTTTTCGGGCATGCGATCAAGATGGTCGTGCTGCCGCTGATCCTGATGTCGGTGACGATCGGCACCTTTCGCGCCGGTATCTCGCGCGGCCACCTCGGCCGGACCGCACTGCTCAGCCTCGTTTTCTTCCTCGTGATGACGCTCGTCGCGAGCGCGCTCGGGCTCGGGCTCAACCTGCTGTTCCGGCCCGGCGTCGGCGCGAGCCTCGCGCATACGGCATCGCTGCCGTCGAATCTCGCGGGCGATATCGACTGGTTGAAATTCGTCACCGACCTGATTCCGGCGAACATCGTCGGCGCGCTGGCCGCCGGCAATTCGCTGCCGGTGCTGGTATTCGGCGTGCTGCTCGGCTCCGCGCTGGCGGCGGTCGAGGATCGCGCGGGCCCGCTGATCGCGGTGTGCGAATCGTTCCTGGCGGCGCTCTTCAAGCTGACCGAGTGGGTGGTCGCGTTCTCGCCGCTGGCGATCTTCGCGGCGCTCGCCTTCCTGCTGTCGTCGAAGGGCATGTCCGCGCTGACGCCGCTGCTCAAGCTGCTCGGCATCGCCTACCTCGGGATGGCGATCCTCGCCGTGCTGCTGACGCTGATCGTCAAGCTCGCGGGCCAGTCGCCGTTCGCCGTGCTGCGCCAGGTCGGCGCGCCGCTGATCCTCGGCTTCACCACGCGCTCGTCCGAGATCACGTTCCCGCTGCATCTGAAGAAGCTGACCGAGATGGGCGTGCCGTCCTCGGTCGCGTCGACGATCCTGCCGCTGTCCTACATCTTCAATCGCGACGGCGCGGTGCTTTACACGGCGCTCGCGGTCGGCTATCTCGCGGACGCGTATCACCTGACCTGGAGCTGGCCGCTGTTGCTGACCATCGCGGTGCTCACGATCATCACGATCGACGGCGCGGCCAACGTGCCGTCGGGCGCGATCGTCGCGATCACGGTGATCCTGTCGGCGATCGGCCTGCCCGCCGAGGCGGTCCTGCTGATCCTCGGCATCGATGCATTCTTCGACATGGGCCGCACCGCGCTCAACGTGTATGCGAGCACGGTGGCGACCACGGTGGCGATGCGGATTTCCGGCGAGACGTATGACGGCGAGCGGGGGCGACCGGCGGTTGACGGTTTCGCCACCGCGCGCAATCGGGTGTGACGCGTCGCGCGAGCGGCGTGATCGAGCAGTTGAGCAGTCGAGCAGGAAGGGGCTGACGCCGGCGTTGCGAGCGCGGGCGGGGGCCTGAAAGAAGAGCGGCCGGCACCGGTGTTGCGAGCACCGATGCCGGCCTGACCATTGGAAGCTAAGAGAGACCGCCCATGGCTGCCCGTATTCTACGGCAACAATGGCGCCGCCGAGCAAGCAGGGGCTCGCCGGCGTTCGCGCGTCTGCTGCGGGCCCTCGGCGGAGGGCGCGCGCGACGCGCCACCGACCTGCCCGCGCTGAGCCGGGTGGAAGACGGCCCGCGCACGGTTGCGCCGCGCGGGATGCGCTTTCACGCGGCGCCGGCCGATCCGCTGCCGCGCGCGCGCATGCGCCGCGAGACGCCGTTCCGGCGTTCGACGTTCGGCTCCGGCTCCCGATTGATCCTGTTCCCGTTCCATGCCCGGCCGCCGCGCGGCCGCCGCGGCCGCGCGTCCGGCGGAGGTGACGTCCGCCGCGCATGAGGTTTTCCCGGCGCGAGATCCTATCTCGTGTCCCGTCTGACGATACGCCTCGATCGGCCCTCGGGTAAGCATGTCAGACGGCTTTCGCGCGCGCTTCCTTCCCTCACGGGAAGCGCGCGCTTTTTCTTTTCCCGACGCCGCGCGGCGCGGCCGCGCCGCCGCTGCGTTGACATCGGCGGGTCACAGATCGCGGGCTAATGTGGGGAGGCCGGCCACGGCACCGTGGGCCGGTCCGGCCGCCGGCCGCTCCGCGTGGAGCCGGAGCGGATGCGGTGGATTCCTTCCTTCCCACGATCACAATCATTCACATGTCGACGAATCAAGATCATGCCGATCCCGCGACGCCCGAAGAGGGCCGTTATGTCTCGCGTCGCGGTTTCCTGAAGCTGGCGGGCGCGTCCGGTCTCGCGACCGCGACGGGCGGGCTTGCCGCCGCGCGCGCCGCGGGCGCGAATCCGGACGGCACGCCCGAGCAGATCCACCTGACCTGGGGCGGCGACCCGAGCGAGGAGGTCGTCGTGTCGTGGGCGACCCTCGCGCCGGCGCTCAAGCCGCGTGTGCGCGTGCGCGCCCAGCATGGCGACGACTCGCGCAGCGACGCCCGGCGCGGCGGCGCGCATTGGGAAACCGTGCACGGCGTGCAGCGCACCTACACCGACGGCCTGAACGGCGACGTGGTGTTCACCTATCACGCGCGGCTGCGTGGGCTGCGGCCGGACACGAGCTTCCAATACGAAGTCACCGCGGACAACGACAGCCGCGCCGCCGCGCCGTTCACCGCGTGCTTCCGCACGGCGCCGCGCGGGCGCACGCCGTTTCGCTGGACCAGCTACGGCGATCTGGCGACGCCGAACACCGCCTGGGTGCTGTCGTCGACGCAGAGCCGCTTCGCGGTGCAGGCGGTCGAGCAGTTCCAGCCGCTGTTTCACCTGCTGAACGGCGACCTGTGCTATGCGAACCTCAATCCGGCGCATCAGCCGGACGTGTGGCGCGACTTCGGCAACAACAACCAGACCTCGGCGGCCCTGCGCCCTTGGATGCCGTGCCCCGGCAACCACGAGATCGAATTCCACAACGGCGCGCAAGGCCTCGATTCGTATCTCGCGCGCTATACGCTGCCCGACAACGGCACGCGCTTCCCGGGCCGCTGGTACAGCTTCCGGGTCGGCGGCGTGCTGTTCGTGTCGCTCGACGCGGACGACGTCGTCTACCAGGATGCGGCCGCGTTCGTCGCCGGCCCGAATCCGCTGACACCGGCCGCGAGCACCGGCAATCCCGCGATCGAGCCCGGCACCTCGTTCTATGTGCGCGGCTACAGCAACGGCGAGCAGACCCGCTGGCTCGAAGCGATGCTGCATCATGCGGCGCGCGACCACGAGATCGACTGGATCGTGGTCCAGATGCACCAGGACGCGCTCAGTTCGTCGAAAGTGGGCAACGGCTCCGACAAGGGCATCCGGGAGGCGTGGCTGCCCCTGTTCGACCGGTATGGCGTCGATCTCGTGCTGTGCGGCCACGATCACGATTACGAACGCAGCTATCCGGTGCGCGGCTGCAATCACCACGCGGGGCTCGATCCGCTGACGGGCGTGGTGGTCGATACGCTGCAGCCGCGCCCCGTCGTCACGAGCGATCCCGCCGACGGCCGCTTCGATACGAGCCGGGGCACCATCCACCTGATCCTGGGCGGCGGCGGCACGAGCGCGCCGCTCGACGTATACGGCGTGGATCAGGCGACGGGCCTGCCGCAGGCGCGGGTCTTCACGAAGCCGAACCGGCCGGTGCCGGGCAGCGCGCCGAATACGTTCGTGCGCGCGGGCGCGGACGCGGTCGAGGATGCGATCTGGTCGGCGCGGCGCGACACGGGCACGGGCTACGGGATCGCGGTGTTCGACTACGAGCCGGGCGAGCGCGGCGGCGAGACCACGATCACGGTGCGCTACTACCACGCGCCGGGCGCGGACCAGACGCCGACCGCGCAGTACGAGCTGTTCGAGACGATCGTGCTCAACAAGACGCGACGCGGCTGAGGCCGGCAAGCGGCGCGCCGGCTCGACGCCCGCGCCGCTCAGGACGCCGTGCGGGCCGCGTGCCGGCGGTTCGCGCGGCGGAAGGTGCCGAAGTCGTTGAAGCGTACGCCGACCGCGCGCAGCGCCGCATGCGCGCGTCGCGCGGTCAGCTGGCGGATGTAGAACGGATCCCGCACGACGAAATGATGGATCGCGCGGGTGCTGCCGAAGTTGAAGCAGAACAGCTGCAGCGGCGCGAGCCACCACGGATTCAGCACCTGGGTCTGCTGGATCACGTTGCGCGGGTCGATGTCGCCGAAGTAATGCATGTTCGAGCTGATGAAGTTGATGCAGAAGCTGCGCACGAAATTCGGCCCGAGCCAGATGACCGAGAGAAAATCCACGACCTGCATCGCGGCCTGCAGCGCGTGCGGGGCCGGCGTCGCGTAACCGAGCGCGCGCAGCGCGAAGCCGCCCGCGTGGTAGAGGATGAACGCGTGCCACAGCATGTAGTACACATGCCCCAGCGGCAGGTAGGCACCGACTTGCTCGATGCGCAGTTGCTGGCGCGAGGCGGGGTTCCGGGCGGGCTGCGCGGCGACGTATTGACGGACCTTGCGGCGCATCCTGTTGGGCCTGAGCGCGACCGCGAGCATGCCGTCGGCGATCATCAGGAGCCGCTTCAGGCTCCAGCGTTCGCCGTTCGTGATCCCGTATTCCTCCAGATCGGAATCGCCGCCCGACACCTTGTGATGGTGCAGGTGCATGCGGCGGCGCGTCCACGGGTTGATCGTGCCGGGCCGGGCGAGCCAGCACAGCGCCATCATCAGGTGATAGGCCCACGGCGTCGTGCGGAAATACATGGCGTGGATCAGGTCGTGCTCGAGTTCGTGAATCAGCGAGGTCAAGAAGGCGGCCGCCGGCAGCGCCACATACCAGGCGATGCGTCCGGCGCCGTACAGCCAGGCGTTCGCGAGCAGCGCGGCCACGCACAGCGCCATCACGACGGCGCCGATCAGATCCTGGTGGTCGAGCAGCGGATAGCGCCGGCGCAGCGCATCGCTCGCGGCGTTGACCTGCTGGCGGACGTACGCGACTTTGTCCGCGTCGTTGCTGAAGGACGGAAGGGGGTTCATCGATGATTCCCTGCATGAAGACGGCGTGGCCGGTAACGTCATCATAGGAAGCGCGCGCACCGCGCGCGAGGGCGGGGCGTGCCAATCGGCGAGTCATTTCGGGTCGGGCGGGCAGATCGTCGTGATCCACCGGCAAGCGGCTGCCGTGCTTGATCGATAGGTCGAGGTGGCTCGGCGGCCCGTTGTCGCGCCGGGTGCGCCCTTGTTCGACCGAGCGCGAGCGAAGAACCGGGCGGGTCGAAAGGCGCGCTGCTTTATATCGGATAGATCAACCGATGGATCGACCGCGCGAGAAGTGCGCCAATCTCAAGACGGCTCGTACTTCGTTGAGCCGATGTTTCATACATTGAAATCGCGATGAATCGAATGTCAGCGGGATAGGTCGTGCGCGATGAGGTGCGGGTACTGCTTATGTCGCCATTGGGAGGGGCGAGGCGGTCTGCGCGATGCGCAACCGGCAAGCCCGGAGCTGTGCATGCGGCGTTGGCCGGCGAGGTGCGGCGCGTGCGGCGGGGAATGGCAGCGTGTGAGATGGTGCTTTTAAAGCGGCGAACTGAATCTAGTATTAGTTCTGTTTATATTTTAAAAAATCTAGTACTAGTTCGAATTGCTATTAAGAAGGGTTGTTTTTGAATTTCTGGTTGGCATGATGGCGAAAATTCCCCGACATTCCACGACACCAGCCCTTCCCTTCATCATCTGCGGCACGTCGAGGCGTTTCCTCCGATTGCATCGTCATGCCCGCCATGCACCCGAGCACCTATCACTCGATTCGCCGCTATCAGCGCATGTCGCTGCTCGGCGGGGGCGTCGTCGTCACGTTGCTCGTCCTGGTGGCGAGCGCGCTCGGCGCGGCGTCGATCCTGTACGCGCATGTCGAATCCACGCGGTACGATTTCCTGCTGGGCAAGGAGCAGGTCGTCAATGACATCAAGATCAGCGAGACCACGTTCCGCCATGGCCTCGCGCAAGCCGAGCTGGCGTGGCGGGAAGGCGCCGCCGCCGCGCGCGTCGACGCGTTTCATCGCGACGGCCTGAGGGCGGCGCTGCATCCGTATCCGGCGTGGGTGTTCGGGGTGCCCGGGGAGGTAGGCGATCGTCGCGCCGCGGCGCGCTACCTGGGCCTGTCGACCGAGCTTGCGCGGATCTGCGCCGCGCGTTCATCGAGTCGCGGCGAGCGCCTGGAGGGGTATCACTACAGTCTGCTCGGTGGATTGTTTTCGATGGCGCCGCTCGCGGGCTGGCCCGGCGCGTCGGCACCCGAGGCCCGGGCCCGTGCGCTCGACGCGTTGCGCGTGCCGTTCGCCGATGCGTCGGCGCGGCGCCCGGGCGAAGGTTCGAAGGTGTACTGGCTGCCGCCGTTCCGGAATCCCGTCACGCAGGCGCTGCGCATCCGCCTCGCGGCCCGCGCCTATGACGGCGATGCGCCGTTCGCGGTGCTGGTCGCCGAGTATCCGCCGCGGTACCTGCTGTCCTGGCTGGGCGATCACCGGTTCGACGGCGTGTTCCTGATCGCGACCGACGGGGGCGGGCTGGTCGTCGCGGATCCGCGGATCGAGGCGGATGCGCCGCTGGTCGAGCGGCTGGTCGGCGGCGCGCCGCGCGACGCCCGGGAATGGAACCGCCCGCGCTGGCGGGACGGCTTTGTCGTGTTCACGGGCCGCCTCGCCGACACCGGCTGGTCGATCACCTACGCGCTGTCGTGGCGCGCGTTCGCGGCCGGCGTCGCGCCGCAGCTTCTTGGCCTCGCCGCCGCGACGCTGCTGGTTCTCGCGGTGATGTGGGCGCTGCTGCTGGTGCTCCACCGACGCGTGCTGATGCCGCTGCACGAACGTTTGCGGCGGGTGTTCGACAGCGAGCGGCTGTGCCGGCGCGTGATCGAGACGGCGCCCGTCGGGCTCGGCCTGATTTCCTGCGCGGCGCGGCGCTTCATGTTGCGCAGCGTCGCGCTCGACGCGTTGAGCGGCCGGCTGGCGGGCGGCGAGCGGCGGCTCGGCGGCGAGGTGATGCGATGCTACGACGCGTCCGGCGCGGCCCGGTTCGAGGCCGGTACGGTGTACGACGACATCGTGGTCGAGCAGACCGACGGTGTGGCGCTGCATCTGACGATGGCCGTGCGTTGCGCGCGCTACCAGGGCGAGGCGGTGCTGATCGCGGCATTCGTCGACGTGACCGAGAAGCTGGGTCTCGTCCGGCAGTTGGAGGCGGCGGCGCGCGCCGCTGACGCCGCGAATGCGGCGAAATCGTCGTTTCTCGCGGCGATGAGCCACGAGATTCGCACGCCGCTCAACGTGATGCTCGGCAACCTCGAGCTGCTCGACCGCACGCCGCTCGACGACGCGCAGCGCGACCGGCTCGGCACGCTGAAAGCCACCTCGCGCGGATTGCTCGCGATCGTCAGCGACATCCTCGATTTCTCGAAGATCGAAGCGGGCGCGATGCCGGTCGAGATGATCGATTTCGAGATCGCCGACGTGCTCGAGCACGGGCTGATCGGCTTCGCGCCGATGGCGAGAGCGAAGGGGCTGCCCTTGTACTGTCGGTTCGAAATGAGCGTCACGCAGCGCATGCGCGGCGATCCGACGCGGCTCGCGCAGTTGATGGGCAACCTGCTCGGCAATGCGATCAAGTTTACCGAGGCGGGCGCCATCACGGTTCGCGCGACGATCGAGACGCGCGCGGCTCATGACGACGCCTTCGTGCTGTCGGTCGAGGATACCGGCATCGGCATGTCCGCGGAGGAGCAGCGGCTGTTGTTCAAGGCGTTCTCGCAGGTCGATTCGTCGATCGCGCGGCGCGACGGCGGCACCGGCCTCGGGCTCGCGCTGTGCGAGCGGATCGTGGTTGCGATGGGGGGCGTGATCGAGGTGGCGAGCGAGCCGGGAGTCGGCAGTTGTTTCACGATCCGGCTGCCGCTTCGGGCGGAGCGCGTGACGGATGCGCGAAGCTTCGCCGACGAAACCGTATTGCTCGCGGGCGAGCCCGTGTGGCGCGACTTCGTGTCTGACCATCTGCGCGCGTGGGGCCTGCGGGTCCTCGTCGATGACGGTGGCCCTCCACCCGGCGCGGTGCGGGCGTTGCTGCAGTTCGGCGCGCCGTTTGATCGCGCGTCGCGCGGCAGGCTGGCGGCGCGCGCGCAGGTCATCGTCTGCACTGGCGACGGACCGGCGCGGCCGCACGGCGATGCACAAGGCGTCAACGTGTCGCGCTACGCGCTGCGCGGCATCCAGGCCGCCTTGCGGGATGTGCTGGCCGCGCCAGTCCGGCGCAGCAGCCCGCCTGCCCGCGCGAACGATGCGCTGCGAGTGCTGGTGCGTGACGACGGGTCGATCAGCAGCCGTCTCTATTGCGAACAGCTCGAAGCGCTCGGCTGCACGGTGCGCGGCGTTTCGCGCGCCGTGGAAATCCTGGAGTTGCTGTCGGTCCAGTCCTGGGACGCGCTTGTGCTCGAAACGGATCTGCCCGACATGTCGGTGTGCGCGTTGTCCGCCGCGCTGCGGCGCGAGCGGATGCGGTGCGTGGTGATGGTCGTGACCGCGGACGCGGCGCCGGCCGATATCGAGCGCTACCTGGCGGCCGGGGTGGCAAAGGTATTCGTCAAACCCGTGACGCTCGAGCATTTCCACGCGGCGCTGCACGGCGTCGCGCGCCTGTCCGGCGCGCGTGCGCCCATGCGTGGCGATGGGGGGGCGGGGCACGCGCCGGCCGCGCAGGATGAATGACGGTCCGGCGCGGCAGGGTGCCGGAGCGTGACGGAACCGCGCGGGGCGGGCGCGCCGCTGCGGAGTGTTCGGGACCGCCGGTGGTGCGTCCCACTGACCATGAAAGGAAGAGACGTGCGTTGTACGAAACAGGTATTCGCGCTGCTGCTCGATTTTGTGACGATGCCGGAGAAATCCCGGCGGGAATTCTTGTCGAGTGTGAATGAGTGGCTCATCATGTCGCCCCGGCAGAGACGACGCATGATCGATGAATGGGAGCAGAAGACGGATCGCGGCGCGTCGCGCGCGAAGGACGACGGATGAGGGGCCAACCGGCCGCCAAGGGGGGCGCGCCAGGCTGCGCGGCGGTGCGGAAGAAGGCGGGTGCCAGCCCATGACCGCATCCGTGTTCGGGCGGCTGACGCGTGTAATATCACGTTGAATCCGTGCAATTCAACCAGCACTTCGCTCACAATCGTCCAGGCTCGCTGTCGCGGGCGGCGGATTGGCCCGCGGCGGATTCGCGGGGTGCTACCGGGAAGCAATCATGAAGGAATTCTGTGTTCGTGTGATGGTGGCGGATGATCATCCGGCGGTCGCGCTCGGCATCGCGCAGGCGATGAACGGGATCACGACGATCAAGCTGGCTGGTACGGTCTCGAATTCGACCGATCTGGTCACGGCGCTCGACGCGCATTCGTGCGACGTGCTCGTCCTTGACTATGTGATGCCGGGCGGCAAGTACGGCGACGGCCTCGTGCTGCTGTCGTTCCTGCAGCGGCGATATCCGGCACTGCGGATCGTCACGATCACGATGATCGACAACCCGAGCGTGCTGCGCGCGATCCAGAAGCAGGGCGTGAGCTGCGTTCTCAGCAAGTCGGATGCGACCTCCCATCTGGTGGGGGCGGTGCATGCGGCCTACGTGCGTGGCAATTACCTGTCGCCGTCGATCAAGAAGCTGCTCGACAACGTCGAGCTGAGCGGCACGACGCGCGAGCTGACCGCCCGCGAGATCGAGGTGGTGCGGCTGTTCTGCGCCGGCTATACGGTTGGCGAGATCGCGACGCAGCTGCATCGCAGCAAGCAGACCATCAGTTCCCAGAAGTCGAGTGCGATGAAGAAGCTCGGCATCGTGCGGGATGCCGACCTGATCCGCTACAAGGGCGACGTCGACGTATCGTCGTCCGGCGACGTTTCGGTGGGGAACTAGGTCGGGGAGCGCGGCGCGGCGGCCGGTGCATCCCGCCGCCGCCGCAAGGGCATCCGGCCGCCGCGCAGATCGGGCGACCGATAACGACGACATCACATGCCAGGAAAACTGAAGCACCTGCTGACGCACGGCATGGCGGCGGGCGGGGTGGCTTTCGAACCCAGACGGATCAAGCGCTACCAGCATTGGCTGTTGTATGGCGGCGGCGTCGCGCTCAGCGCGTTCATCCTGCTGTGCGCGCTGCTCGTCGCGCGACTCGAACTGCACGACTACTTCAGCCGGAAACGCTCGGAATTCCTGCAGCGCGAGGCCCAGTTGCGTGTCGAGATGCAGCAAAGCGAGGCGCGGCTGATGCGCGTCGCGCGTTACGCGGAGCTCGTGTGGGACGGCTGGGAGCAGCGCGGCGCGGCGTCGTCCGAGTCCTCCGGCCAGCCGGTCGGCAGCCTCGTCGTCCGCGATGAACAAGGCGGTGTTCAACTGGCGCCGCATCTGCTCGCGGAGTTGCAGGCGAACCACGGCAGGCTGGTGTTGCGCGACGAGGGCGGCGAGCCTCGTTTCGTCGCGCTCGCGGCCTTGTCGGCGAAGCGCCCGGCGAGTTACTTCTCGCCGTACATCGCGACGTTCCTGCGCCAGCAGGAGATATTGCCGGACCAGCTCAAGCGCAACCCACGTCCGTTTCCGGGCGCTTATTTCATGAACCCCGAAGGGGATTTCATCACGACCATCGGCAGGCAGTCGGCGGCCGCGCTGGCCGCGATGTCGCCGCAGAGCGTGCCGGCGCTGAGCCGTGCGCTGAACCCGGATCTTGGCCACGCCGATTCGGCCGTCGAGCCGCAACGCCGCTTCGGTGCGATCTGGACCGGCCCGGACCGCGATCCGCTGCTGGGGCGCGATATCGTGCATCTGGCCCAGACGGTGTTCGATGCGAAAGGGCGGCCATTCGGGACGTTCTCGTTCGTCGGCCCCGACCGCTTGCGCGATATCGACCTGCACCACGAACCGGGCGAGACGATCGCGGTCATCGACGCGCGCGGCCGGACCGTGGCCGGTGGCGCCTTGTCGCGCGAGGCCCTCGACATCGCGCTGTCCGCCGAGCGCGGGTCGCCCGATGGTGTGGTCGAGGAAGGCAACGCCAATGGCGTGTTCGTGATCGGCGACGACCTGCCGGAGTCGGGCTGGAAGCTGGTTTCCATGTTCACCTGGCGCACGGTGGCGCTCGCGCTGGCGCCGCGGTTCGCGATGATCGCGGCGTTCGCGTTGTTCGGCTTCGGGCTGCTGTGGACGGGCATCGTGCTGTTCGACAGGCGCGTGCTGCGGCCCGCGCACACGCGCGCGATTCGCCTGATCGAGAGCGAGTCGCTGAACCGTACGCTGATCCGCACGGCGCCCGTCGGCCTGACCTTGCTGTCGCTCGCGGACGGCGACGTGATGGTCCGCAACGACACGATGCTCGCGTACCAGCAGGCGCTCGACGGCGTGTCGCTGGGCAAGCGCTTGTGGCATGCCTATCGCGAGGCGGAAGCGCGCGGCGGCAGGGGGGCGAGACAGGTCGTCGGTCACGAGTTGTCGATCGAGCTGCGCGACGCGGGGCTCACGCACCTGACGACCAACATCGTGCGCGTGAAGTACCGCGGCGTCGACGTGCTGCTGTGCACGCTGCTCGACATCACCGCGCGCAAGCAGGCCGAGCACACGCTGCGGGAAGCGCGGGAGGCGGCCGACCAGGCCAACAAGGCGAAGTCGACCTTCCTCGCGACCATGAGCCATGAGATCCGCACGCCGCTGAACGCGATCATCGGCTATCTCGAACTGATGGATCGCGAACCGCTGCCCGCCGCGCAGCGGCGGCGGCTGCGGACCGTCGCGTCGTCGTCGGACACCTTGCTGCGCGTGATCAACGACGTGCTCGATCTGTCGAAAGCCGAGTCGAATCAGATGTCGCTCGAAGTGATCGCCTTCGATCTACGGCGGGTGCTGCAGGACGTCGCCGCGATCTATCGTCCGCTGGCCGATGCCAAGGGGCTGACGCTCGAATGCCGGATCGCGGCGGAACTGCCCGACGGTTGCCGGGGCGATCCGACGCGGTTGCGGCAGGTGCTGTCGAATCTGGTCGGCAACGCGCTCAAGTTCACCAAGCGCGGCGGCGTGACGATCGATGCGCGGCTCGCGGCGCCCTATGTCGAGATCCGCGTATCGGATACGGGCATCGGGATTCCGGAGGACAGCGTGCCGGTCCTGTTCGATGTCTATATCCAGGCGGACAACTCGATCTATCGGCGCTTCGGCGGCACCGGGCTGGGCTTGCCGCTGTGCCGCCGCATCGTCACGCTGATGCAGGGCGAGATCACGGTCGAGAGCCGGCTGGGCGAGGGCTCGACGTTCGCGGTGCGCGTGCCGCTGCCGGATGCCGGGCCCGGCTGGCGCGCGATGGCGCCGCAGGAGGCGGGGGGCGGGGCGGCGACGCCTGGCGCACAGGGAGAAGCGGTGGAGGACGACGATGCACCGGTTCGCGTGCTGGTGGCGGAGGATCATCCGGCGAGCCGCGCGCTGCTGCGCGATCAGTTGAATGAGCTGGGCTACGATGCGACGATCGTCACGAACGGCAGCGAGGCGCTGCGCGCGTTTTTCGAGGGGCGCTACGACGTGGTGCTGACCGACCTCGGCATGCCCGAACTGGACGGCTATGCGCTCGCGACCTGCCTGCGCGAGCAGCGCGCGAACGTGCCGGTGGTGGCGATGACCGCGCATGCGACCGAGGCCGAGCACCGGCGTTGCGCGGCGGCCGGCGCGGCCGAGGTGGTGTTGAAGCCCTTGTCGATGGCGACGCTCGACAGCGTGCTGCGCCGGCATGCGGCCGCGCGGCGTCGCGCGGCGACCGCCGAGGCGGATGCGGACGCGGCCTGCGTGCTGACCGCGGAGATTCGCGATGCGCTGGTCGCCGCGACGCGCCGCTCGTTGGCCGTGATCGCCGGGGCGTTGCCGGGCGGCGAAGCGGACCTGATCCATGTCGAGCTGCACTCGATGGCGGGCGGCTTCGCGCTGGCGGGCAACGATGCGATGACCCAGCAATGCGCGCGGCTCGAACGCGCGGTGAAGCAGGACGGTGCGGCGGCGATGGCCGCGACCTGGGACGCGTTCCGCGCGCAGGTGGAGCAGGCGCTCGGGAAGCTGGCCGCGTAGCGCGGCGGCTTCTTCGGAGAACCTCGCGTGGGCGAAGGTCGTTGGGTTAGGCGGTCGGTTTGCGGAACAGCGCGAGCAGGACGCCGAAGGCGATCATCAGCGTGCCGCTCGCGCGGTTGAGCCACTGGAAGCCCTTGGGATGCGTGGCCAGGATCCGCAGCCGCGAGCCGATCAGCGCGTAGATGGCGATGGCGACCACTTCCAGCAGCAGGAAGGTGGCGCCGAGGATCGAGAAGCTGGCGCCGTAGCGCATCGGATCGACGAACTGCGGGAAGAACGCGGTGAAGACCAGGATCGCCTTGGGATTGCCGATCGCGACGTAGAACTCCTGCTTGGTGTGGCGCTTGAGCAGCGCGGGGCGGCTGAGCGGTTCGGCGGCCGATGCGTCGGGCGGCGGCGCGGCCGGATCGACGGGTTTGGCACGCAGCATCTTGATGCCGAGCCAGACGAGATAGGCCGCGCCGCCGAATTTCAGCAGCGTGAACAGCGTCTCGGACGCGATCAGCAGCGCGCCGAGGCCGAAGCCGGTGATCGCGATCATCAACGCGAAGGCGAGCAGGCGGCCGGCCGAGGCGAGGACCGCATGCAGCGCGCCGCTGCGCGCGCCGTTCGACAGCGACAGGACGTTGTTGGGGCCGAAGGCCATGTTCAAGGCGAAGCAGGCCGGCAGGAACAGCAGGTAGGTGTGCGAGGACATGGCGACGGCGCGGGGGATGGGGTCGAGGGGGAGATTGGAGTCTAGCGTTTTGAAAGGTGGATGTGTGGAGCGGGCGGGTCGGCTCGGGGGATGCGAGGCGGGTGGGGTTGCCCCGGCAAGGGGCCGAGGGCTGCGCGCGTCGGAGAGGAGCGGCTGAAATGAAGAAAGCCCTTGAACTTCTCTCGAAGATTCAAGGGCTTTCGGAGTTTGGTGGCGAATCAGGGATGAAATTCCATTTTGTGAAAATGTCATTCTGAATCAACCACTTAACCCCATTCGGCAGGTCGGGTTTTTGGAAAAAACGGACCCGCCAAATGCCTCACGTTCGCCACCAGCCCGGAAGGCCAGTGTTGGTGCGCAATTCGCGGGATTCGGATGTCCGGTGCGGCTGGGTGGAATTGCCCCGGACACCTATCCCGGACGGCTGAAACCCTCGTCAAATAAGGCTGTGTCCGGGGAAAATTAAAAATTTCGGCAGGTAAGCAGCCTCGCCAATCGAATATTGCTTTGGTATCGATGCATTGCGTGCCGAAGCATCTATTTCACGTCAGCTACTGGCTGGAAGGCTCTGGGACTGAATCCAATGGGACGCCTAGACGTCAATCACATCTGCTAGAACTTGTTGCCTGCAATCATCGTTTGACTGGCGTTGTGCCGAAACGAGTGACCGATCAGAGACAACAGTTGGGCCATCTTGTTCTGCCCTGTTCGCTTTCTCAACCGCGGGTGCTGCTGCGGACATGAACCGTTTTGTGGCTGAGATGTCGGTAGAGAGGTCGAGGGTGGCCACCGCAATGAAGCCAAATAAGCCGGTCCAGCAAAAGAGTACAGCAGCCGTCAGCCACGATAGTGGGTGCTGCGTATAGAAATACCACGGGCTGAAAGTAATATTAACTGAAATCGCGTATGCCACGAGCAATGCAATTCTCTTCCATTTTCTTTGGCGATCCGTAGTGTAGGGGGCTCTGAATGCAAATTCGCCAGTTTTCTCATCAAATTCGACAAGATGCCGAACGGTTTTCATCAAGGTAAAGGCCGTTAGCGGGGATTTTGAATTGAGAATGCACAGTATTTCTCGATACTCGTATAAGGTGCCGAAAATTGCGCGAAAATGCTGCTCAACCACAAGACGGTTACGCTTTTGAATATCGAAAGATAAGAGCGACGCCAGTCGATCCAGCTTTGCTTGCTCTAAACTCTGCGGTCTAGTCCTTTCTTTCCAGCGCATCTGAAGG
The DNA here is from genome assembly GCF_058803765.1 of Burkholderia sp. GW821-FHT14F03. Taxonomy (NCBI): domain Bacteria; kingdom Pseudomonadati; phylum Pseudomonadota; class Betaproteobacteria; order Burkholderiales; family Burkholderiaceae; genus Burkholderia; species Burkholderia sp. GW821-FHT14F03. The sequence goes on along the minus strand of NZ_JBXAPG010000005.1, from coordinate 221,625 downwards.
CCGGCGATCAACCCCGCTGCAATAATGGATGCTAGCGTTGAAACAATTCCAGTAACAATGACGTCGGTGAAGTGTTGGACTGAAGTAATCATATTGATCGACATTTTGATTGGACATCCCGGACATCCCGGACACAGTCCGCCTGGGGCCGGTTCTAGATACTCCGCTGATTCACGCGCCGAGAAAGGTCTTCGGCGCTTTCCTTTCGCTCGCTGTATCGGTCGACCAGATAGGGGCCGATGTCTCGGGTCAGCAGAGTGAACTTGACCAGCTCTTCCACGACGTCGACGACGCGGTCGTAATAGGCCGATGCCTTCATCCGGCCCGCTTCGTCGAATTCCGAGAATGCCTTGGCCACCGACGACTGGTTCGGGATGGTCAACATGCGCATCCAGCGTCCGAGCACGCGCATCTGGTTCACTGCGTTGAACGACTGCGAACCGCCGCTGACCTGCATCACCGCGAGCGTCTTGCCCTGCGTCGGCCGGACGGCACCGACCGACAACGGAATCCAGTCGATCTGGGACTTCATGATCCCGGTCATCGCGCCGTGTCGTTCCGGCGAGCACCAAACCATGCCTTCCGACCACATCACCAGTTCACGAAGCTCGACCACTTTCGGGTGGCTCTCGGGGGCATCATCGGGCAGCGGCAGGCCGCTCGGATTGAACACACGGACCTCGGCCCCCATCACCGTAAGCAGGCGCCCGGCTTCCTCGACCAGCAGCCGGCTGAATGAGCGCTCACGCAGCGAGCCGTAAAGCAGCAGGAGTCGGGGCGGGTGAGTCGACGGTGCCGCCGGTCGTAGTCGCGTGGCGTCCGGCGCGCGAAACAGCGTGACGTCGAGGTGAGGCAGATCGTTCAATTGCTCAGACACGCCTGCCCTCCGCGTCGATCACAACTTCACCGTCTTCTTTGCTGAACGGTCCGATCTGTGGGTTCGGCAGGATATCCAGCACGGCTTCCGACGGCCGGCACAGCTTCGTGCCGATCGACGTAACGACGATCGGCCGGTTCATCAGGATCGGATGCTGCCCGATGAAATCGAGCAGTTGGTCGTCAGTCCACTTCGGATCGCCCAAACCCAGCTCCGCATAAGGCGTGCCTTTTTCCCGCAGCACCTCACGCACGGTCAGGCCGGCATCGGCCAGCAGCTTGGCCAGCGTTTCCCGCGAGGGCGGAGTCTTGAGATACTCGATGACAACCGGTTCGTCGCCGCTGTTGCGGATCAGGGCCAGCACGTTGCGCGATGTGCCGCAGTCCGGGTTGTGATAGATCGTGATGTCGTTCATGCCGAGATTCCTTGCTTCGATAGTGGGGCGGCGTCAGCCAGACGAGCGGGGCGCATCGGTGGACATGTCAGGTCCGGCACTCGTACCAGCCCTTCGACTGGTTCACGACGCGCACGACCAGCAGCATCACCGGCACCTCGATCAGCACGCCGACGACGGTTGCCAGCGCTGCACCGGAATGGAAACCGAACAGGCTGATCGCGGCCGCGACCGCCAGCTCGAAGAAATTCGATGCGCCGATCAGTGCTGACGGGCACGCGATGCTGTGCTTCTCGCCGACTGCGCGATTGAGCCAGTAAGCCAGCGCAGAGTTGAAGAACACCTGGATCAGGATCGGCACCGCGAGCAGCGCGATCACCAGCGGCTGCTTGAGGATCGCTTCGCCCTGGAACGCGAACAGCAGCACGAGCGTGGCCAGCAACGCGGCGATCGACCAGGGGCCGATCCTCGTCATCGCAGCGTCGAATGCCGCGTGGCCGCTCACGAGCAGCTGTTTGCGCAGGATCTGCGCGATGGTCACCGGGATGACGATGTAGAGCACGACCGACGTGAGCAGCGTCGCCCACGGCACCGTAATCGCGGACATCCCGAGCAGCAGCCCGACCAGCGGCGCGAACGCGATCACCATGATGCTGTCGTTCAGTGCGACCTGCGACAGCGTGAACAGCGGATCGCCACTCGTCAGTCTGCTCCAGACGAACACCATGGCCGTGCACGGTGCGGCGGCCAGCAGGATCAGGCCGGCGATGTAGCTGTCGAGCTGCTCGGCCGGCAGCATCGGTGCGAACAGATGCCGAATGAACAGCCAGCCGAGAAACGCCATCGAGAACGGTTTGACGAGCCAGTTCACGGCAAGCGTGACGCCGATGCCTTTCACGTGCTGACGCACTTCATGCAGTGCGCCGAAATCGACCTTCACGAGCATGGGGATGATCATCACCCAGATCAACAGCCCGACCGGCAGATTGACCTGCGCATATTCCATCCGGCCGATCTGCTGGAACAGACCCGGCAGCAACTGACCGAGCGCGATGCCGGCGACGATGCACAGCGCCACCCAGACGGTCAGGTAGCGTTCGAAGAAATTGATGGAAGGCTTGGCAGCGGCCTTTTCCGGAGGGGCAATGTTGGAGGTGTTCATTGGATCGGCATCAGTCCTGAAATCGCTGGTGGCCGCTCGGCGCCGAACAGCGCCGAGTAGAAGCGAATGGTGCAGGCGAGATCGGCGACGCCGACGTGAACATGAAAGCGTTTCATGATTGGTGTTCCCTGGACGTCGAACAGGCGGCTGTCGGCAAGCATGGGTTGCCGCCGCAGCAGTTCTCCGTGAGGTACGCCAGCAGCCCGTTCATCGTTTCGAAGTTCGCGCAGTAGAAGACGAAGCGGCCTTCTTGACGACTGGTGACGAGCTGCGCATGGGCCAGTTCCTTCAGATGAAAGGAGAGCGATGACGGAGGCACATCCAACAGCGTGGCAATCTGCCCGGCCGGCATGCCTTCCGGTCCTGCCTGTACGAGGGCGCGGAAGACCGCGAGCCGGGACTCGTGGGCGAGTGCCGCGAGGGCGGCGATAGTTTGGTTCGTTTCCATGTTTCGATAATAGTCGAAACATGGAAACGATGCGTGGTGCCCGAATAATTTTCTGTCCCACGACTTCGCGGATGGGTCAGTGGATGTCGGCGGCCGCGTCGCAGTGGCGCTGCGTCGTGGGGGGATGAATTCCGGGAGGGGGAGGCTGCCCCGTAGCGTGACGGGACATTTTCGTGGTCGATATTAGACAGTGTCTAATATCCGGCGTTGGCGCAAAAGAAAAAGGGCCTAGCATCGCTGCTAAGCCCTTGAATATGTTGGTGGCGAATCAGGGATTCGAACCCCGGACCTGCGGATTATGATTCCGTCGCTCTAACCGACTGAGCTAATTCGCCAACAGAAGCGAGATTATGCTGATGCCGAGGAGGAGCGTCAAGCCCTTTTTCTCGATTCCCTGAAAAATCCACCTTTGCCCGGTTCGCGGTCTGCCTGGGCCGACGAGCCGAACCGGGCTCACCCCATCAATCCCGCGCGTAGATATCCGAGTCCTTGGTCTCCTTGACGAACAGCAGCCCGATCACGAAGGTCGCGAGCGCGATCACGATCGGATACCAGAGCCCCGAGTAGATGTCGCCCCGCGCCGCCACGATTGCGAACGCGGTCGCCGGCAGGAAGCCGCCGAACCAGCCGTTGCCGATGTGATAGGGCAGCGACATCGACGTGTAGCGGATCCGGGTCGGGAACATCTCGACCAGCATCGCCGCGATCGGCCCGTACACCATCGTCACGTAGATCACGAGAATCGCCAGGATCACGACCGTCATCGGCCAGTTGATCTGCGACGGGTCGGCCTTGGGCGGGTAGCCGGCGCTCTTGAGCGTGGTTGCCAGCGTCTTGTCGAACACCTTGGCTTTTTCCTTCGCGTCCGGGGCCTTGCCGTCGTAGGTGTCGATCACCGTGTCGCCGACCTTGATCTGCGCGGGCGTGCCCGCTGGCGCCGCGACGTTCTCGTAGTTGAGGCCCGCTTTCGCGAGCGCGCTCTTCGCGACGTCGCACGAGTCCGTGAACTTCGCGGTGCCCACCGGGTTGAACTGGAACGAACACTGGGTCGGATCGGCGATCACCGTGATCGGCGCCTTCTGCGTCGCGATCTCGAGCGCCGGATTCGCGAAGTGGGTCAGCGCCTTGAACAGCGGGAAGTAGGTCAGCGCGGCGATCAGGCAGCCGGCCAGGATGATCGGCTTGCGGCCGATCCGGTCCGACAGCGAACCGAAGAACACGAAGAACGGCGTGCCGATCAGGAGCGCGATCGCGATCAGGATGTTCGCGCTCGCGCCGTCGACCTTGAGCGTCTGCGTGAGGAAGAACAGCGCATAGAACTGGCCGGTGTACCAGACCACCGCCTGTCCGGCCGTCAGCCCCACCAGCGCGAGGATCACGACTTTCAGGTTCTTCCACTGCCCGAACGCCTCGGTCAGCGGCGCCTTCGAGGTCTTGCCCTCGGCCTTGATGCGCAGGAACACCGGCGATTCGTTCAACTGCATCCGGATCCAAACCGACACCGCGAGCAGCAGGATCGACGCGACGAACGGCACGCGCCAGCCCCAGGCGCCGAATGCCTCCTCGCCGATCGATTCGCGCACGCCGAGAATCACGAGCAGCGACATGAACAGCCCGAGCGTCGCCGTGGTCTGGATCCACGAGGTGTAGAAGCCGCGCCGGTGCGCCGGCGCGTGCTCGGCCACGTAGGTTGCCGCGCCGCCGTATTCGCCGCCGAGCGCGAGGCCCTGCAGCAGCCGCATCGCGATGAAGATGACGGGCGCCGCGATGCCGATCGTCGCATAGCCGGGCAGGAAGCCGACCACGAAGGTCGACACGCCCATGATCACGATCGTGATCAGGAAGGTGTGCTTGCGGCCGACGAGATCGCCGAGACGGCCGAACACGATCGCGCCGAACGGCCGTACCGCGAAGCCCGCCGCGAAGCCGAGCAGCGTGAAGATGAAGGCCGCGGTGGGGTTGACCCCGGAGAAGAAGCTCTTGCTGATGTAGGCCGCGAGCGAGCCGGCCAGGTAGAAGTCGTACCACTCGAACACCGTGCCGAGGGACGACGCGAAGATCACCTTCTTCTCTTCGTGTGTCATCGGCGAGTGCGAGATGTGTCCGCCTATCGTTGCCATGAAGTGTCTCCAATATTGACATGCGCATCGGGCCCGCTCGTTCCGGCAGGCCTCGCGTTGATTATTGGAATGGAAACTTACGGCGTACTGACTCGGCCGGTCAAAATTTCGAGGAAGTAAATTCTTTCATGTTCGTCGATTGACGGCTAATTGTTGAGCTACGTCGTTTAAAAATCGAAAATCACTGGGTGTGAGTCACATCCGGGGCGGCGCTCTCAGGGTTAATCCGGGGCATGGCCGCGCAGCGCCAGGCTGACCCGCGCCAGCGTGCCCGCGAGGCGCGGCGAGGCCTGGTAGACATGGTCGTCGAGCGTCAGCGTGCCGCCGTGCTGCGCGACGATCTCGCGGACGATCGAAAGCCCGAGGCCGCTGCCGTCGCCCTCGCGGCCGAGGATCCGGTAGAAGCGTTCGAGCACCCGCTCCCGTTCGTGCGCGGGGATGCCGGGCCCGGTGTCCTCGATCTCGACGTCGACGCGGCCCGCCTCGCGCGCCGCGCGCACCCGCACGGTGATGCGGCCGCCGTCCGGCGTGTAGCGGATCGCGTTGTCGATCAGGTTGCCGAGCATCTCGCGCAGCATCACCGGGTGGCCGTCGATTTCGAGCGGCGCGCCGTCGTTCTCGTCGGGGCCCTCGTAGCCGAGATCCATCCGTTTCGCGAGCGCGGCCTGCACCCAGTCGCGCACCGCGAGCCGCGCGAGCGTCGCGATCGCGACCGGTTCGAGCGTGAGCCCGGTCGCGCGGTTCTCCGCGCGCGCCAGCGCCAGCAGCTGGGTGACGAGCCGCGCCGCCTGCCCGGAACTCGTCGCGATCTGTTCGAGCGAACGCGCGACCTCCGCCGGCACCTCGTGCCGCAGCGCGAATTCGGCCTGGGTGCGCAGGCCCGCGAGCGGCGTTTTCATCTGGTGCGCGGCGTCCGCGATGAAGCGCTTTTGCAGCGCCATGTTCTGTTCGAGCCGCGCGAGCAGATCGTTGAACGAGGTGACGAGCGGCTCGATCTCGGGCGGCGCGCGCTGCGCCTCGACGGGCGACAGGTCGTCCGGGCGGCGCCCCCGGATGTGCGCCTGCAGTGCGGCGAGCGGCGCGAGGCCGCGCGACAGCCCGAACCAGACGAGCAGGATCGCGAGCGGCAGGATCACGAATTGCGGCAGGATCACGCCCTTGATGATGTCGTTCGCGAGCGCGTTGCGCTTGTCGAGCGTCTCGCCGACCTGCACGAGCACCGGCTGCGTACCGCGCGCCTGCGGCAGCGCCACAGTCGTATACGCGACGCGGATGTCGTTGCCGCGCAGCAGGTCGTCGCGGAACACCACGACGCCGGGCGGCGGGCGGTCCTCGTCGCGCGGCAGCGGCATGTCGGCCTCGCCCGACACCAGCTCGCCGCGCGCACCGAGCACCTGGAAGTACACGCTGTCGACATTGTCGGCGCGCAGCAGGTCGAGCGTCGCGGGCGGCAGCGTCAGCTCGGCCACGCCGTTGACCGGCGTGATCTGGCGCGCGAGCACGTAGGTGTTGGTTTCGAGCGCGCGGTCGAAGGGCCCGTTCGCGATCGTCTTCGCGACCAGATAGGTGACGGCGATGCTCATCGGCCACAGCAGCAGCAGCGGCGCCAGCATCCAGTCGAGGATCTCGCCGAACAGCGAGCGCGGGCGCGCGGTTTCGGCGGGCTCGATGTCGTCGGGCGGGGCGAACGGGTTCGCGTAGCGGGCGTCGCGCGCGGCATCCGCCGCGTCGGCGGCGGGCGGCGCGCGGCGGGCGGAGCGGGCCGGGGTGGCCATCGCGGCGGCCGCGCGTCAGCGCAGCGACGGGCTCGCGGCGGCTGGCACGGGCGAGGCTGCAGTACCCGGCTCGGCCGGCGCGGCTTTTTCGAGGCAATAGCCGAGGCCGCGCACGGTCGTGATGCGCACGCCGCTCGGTTCGATCTTCTTGCGCAGCCGGTGTACGTAGACCTCGATCGCGTTGTTGCTGACTTCCTCGCCCCATTCGCACAGATGGTCGACCAGCTGCTCTTTCGATACGAGCCGGCCGGTTCGCTGCAGCAGCACCTCGAGCAGGCCCAGTTCGCGCGCGGACAGGTCGAGCACGTGGTCGTTCGCGTAGGCGAGGCGCCCGACCTGGTCGAATGCGAGCGAGCCGTGGCGGAACACGCTCGGGCCGCCGCCCGCGCCGCGCCGGGTCAGCGCACGCACGCGGGCTTCCAGCTCGTTCAGCGCGAACGGCTTCGCCATGTAGTCGTCCGCGCCGAGGTCGAGCCCTTTCACGCGTTCGTCGACGCTGTCGGCGGCGGTGAGGATCAGCACGGGCAGGGTGGAATTGCGGGCGCGCAGCCGGCGCAGCACGTCGAGGCCCGGCATGCGGGGCAGGCCCAGGTCGAGGATCAGCAGGTCGAAAGCCTGCATCGACAACGCGGTGTCGGCCTCGATGCCGCTCTTCACATGGTCGACGGCATAGCCCGATTGGCGGAGTGACCGGGTGAGACCGTCCGCGAGTATGCTGTCGTCTTCGGCAATGAGAATTCGCATGATGCGCACCGATAGCCGGCCGCAGGCGCGGGCGCAGCTGTCTCCGCTGTTGTCGGGTGGATGCAGCATCCGCATCGCGGGCTTGCATAAACCACTGTTTTTTTATACAGTGTCTGCATTCGTGCACCTAACGGCTCATCCGGGCCGGGTCAGAGCCGGTGCATCCGTATCAGACGCTGCTCATCATAGCAAAGGACGATTCATGGAAGATAGCAAGAAGGGTTCCGGGATGACCGCGGAAAAGAGCAAGGCGCTGGCGGCTGCGCTCTCGCAGATCGAGAAGCAGTTCGGCAAGGGCTCGATCATGCGCCTCGGCGCAGGCGAAGCGGTCGAGGACATCCAGGTGGTGTCCACGGGCTCGCTGGGTCTGGATATCGCGCTCGGCGTCGGCGGCCTGCCGCGCGGCCGGGTGGTCGAGATCTACGGCCCGGAATCGTCCGGCAAGACCACGCTGACGCTGCAGGTGATCGCCGAGATGCAGAAGCTCGGCGGCACGGCGGCGTTCATCGATGCCGAGCACGCGCTCGACGTGCAGTACGCGGGCAAGCTCGGCGTGAACGTGCAGGAGCTGCTGATCTCGCAGCCGGACACGGGCGAGCAGGCGCTCGAGATCGTCGACGCGCTGGTGCGCTCGGGCTCGATCGACATGATCGTGATCGACTCGGTCGCGGCACTGGTGCCGAAGGCCGAAATCGAGGGCGAGATGGGCGATTCGCTGCCGGGCCTGCAGGCCCGCCTGATGTCGCAGGCGCTGCGCAAGCTGACGGGCACGATCAAGCGCACCAACTGCCTCGTGGTCTTCATCAACCAGATCCGGATGAAGATCGGTGTGATGTTCGGCAACCCGGAAACCACGACGGGCGGCAATGCGCTCAAGTTCTATTCGTCGGTGCGTCTCGACATCCGCCGGATCGGCTCGATCAAGAAGAACGACGAGGTGATCGGCAACGAGACCCGCGTGAAGGTCGTGAAGAACAAGGTCTCGCCGCCGTTCCGCGAGGCGATCTTCGACATCCTGTACGGCGAGGGCATTTCCCGTCAGGGCGAGATCATCGATCTCGGCGTGCAGGCGAAAATCGTCGACAAGGCCGGCGCCTGGTACAGCTACAACGGCGAGAAGATCGGCCAGGGCAAGGACAACGCGCGCGAATTCCTGCGCGAGAATCCGGAAATCGCCCGCGAGATCGAGAACCGCATTCGTGAATCGCTCGGCGTGAGCGCGATGCCGCAACGCGTGGCGTCCGAGGCCGCCGAAGTCATGGACGACGAGGAGTGATGAGACGAAGCCGGCGCGACGCGGGTTCGCCGGACGCGGAACGGCAGACGCCGGCCCGCCCGGGCACCGCGGCGCGCGCGCCGGGTTCGATCGAAGGGCGGCCCTCGGGCCGCCCGCTGGCGAGGGCATCGGTTGATGCCCTCGCGTCGTTTGAGCCGGCCGAAACGGATCCGTTCGGCGTCGATCCGCGCGAGGCGTTCGATGCGCATGATCGCGCGCGCGCCGCGGACGGCGGTGATGTCTATACCCGCACGAGCCAGTCGCCGCGCCGCGGCGCGCGGCGCGCGACGGCGCGCGGTGAAAGTTTCGAGGCGGTCGCCGACGGCGCGCCGCAAGCGCCTGCCCGCTCGCTGAAGGCGCGCGCGATCGGCTATCTGTCGCGCCGCGAGTACAGCCGCACGGAGTTGGCGCGCAAGCTCGCGCCGCACGTGGAGGAAAGCGACGATCTCGACGCGCTGCTCGATACGCTCGAGCGCGAAGCCTGGCTGTCGGACGAGCGCTTTGCCGAAAGCCTCGTGCATCGGCGAGCGTCGCGCGTCGGTTCGGCGCGGATCATGAGCGAACTCAAGCGGCACGCGCTCGACGATGCGCTCGTCGAGACCGTCGGCGCGCAGTTGCGCGACAGCGAGTTCGCGCGCGCCCAGGCGGTGTGGCGCAAGAAGTTCGGCGTGCTGCCGCAGTCGCCCGCCGAGCGCGCGAAGCAGATGCGTTTTCTCGCGATGCGCGGTTTTTCCGGTGCGACGATCAGTCGCTTGCTGAAGGGCGACGACGACGTGTACGTCGACGATTGAGCGGCCGTCCGGCGCGCGCTGCTTTGCTGCGCTGCACCGAAGCGTCCGCGCCCGGCCCCATGCGGCGCGGCGCGAACTATCTCGAATACCCAGTATGCTAAAATCCCTGGGTTTTCCTCTTCGGCCTCATCCTCCCGCATGCCGCTATCCGAGCCCGTACCCCGCCAGTTGCGACATCGACGCGCAATCCGGGCGGAAGCCTACGAGCGTGCCGACGGCTTGTGGGATATCGAAGCCTGCCTGACCGACCACAAACCGCGCGATGTCGCGCTGGCGGCGGGCATCAGGCCGAACGGCCTGCCGATCCATGAGCTCTGGCTGCGTATTACCGTCGATCGCGGGCTCACCATCGTCGACGCCGAGGCATCGACCGACTGGGCGCCCTATCCCGGGCAATGCGAAGCCGCCAATCCCGCCTACCGGGCCCTTATCGGGCTCAATCTCCTCGATCACTTCCGCCGTGATGCGTCCCGACTTCTGGGCGGCATCGCGGGCTGCACGCATCTCACCGAGCTGTGCGCGGTCCTGCCGACTGCGGCCATCCAGGCATTTGCCGGAGATGTGTGGAGCACGCGCGAGGGCAAGGGCGGCGAAGCCGCGACCGAGCCGCCGTTTCAGCTTGGTCGCTGCCAGGCGCTGCGCTTCGACGGCGAGGCGGTGCGGCAGTTCTATCCGACCTGGTTCGGCGCGAGCCGGCCGGAGCGGAGCGGCGGGCGCGGCTCAGAGAATCAACCGGAAATCGTCACAAGAAGCGACTTTTAATCGACTTTTTATCCAACTCTCAGACTGAAGGAATCACGCATGAAGATTCACGAGTACCAGGGTAAGGAAATCCTGCGGAAATTCGGTGTCGCGGTACCGCGCGGCAAGCCGGCGTTTACGGTCGACGAGGCCGTCAAGGTCGCGGAAGAGCTGGGCGGCCCGGTGTGGGTCGTGAAGGCGCAGATCCATGCGGGCGGCCGCGGCAAGGGCGGCGGCGTGAAGGTCGCGAAGTCGCTCGAGCAGGTTCGCGAATTCTCGAACCAGATCCTCGGCATGCAGCTGAAGACGCACCAGACTGGTCCGGAAGGCCAGAAGGTGAACCGTCTGCTGATCGAGGAAGGCGCCGACATCAAGAAGGAACTGTACATCGGCATCGTGATCGATCGCGTCTCGCAGAAGGTTGTCGTGATGGCGTCGAGCGAAGGCGGCATGGACATCGAGGAAGTGGCCGAGAAGACCCCGGAAGCGATCCACAAGGTCGCGGTCGAGCCGTCGAAGGGCCTGCAGGACGCGGAAGCCGACGATCTCGCGAAGAAGATCGGCGTGCCCGACGCATCGATCCCGCAAGCGCGCGAAATCCTGAAGGGTCTCTACAAGTCGTTCTGGGAAACCGACGCGTCGCTCGCCGAAATCAACCCGCTCGTCGTCACCGGCGACGGCAAGGTGATCGCACTCGACGCGAAGTTCAACTTCGATTCGAACGCGCTGTTCCGCCACCCGGAAATCGTCGCGTACCGCGATCTGGACGAAGAAGATCCGGCTGAAGTCGAAGCGTCGAAGTTCGACCTCGCGTACATCTCGCTCGACGGCAACATCGGCTGTCTCGTGAACGGCGCAGGCCTCGCGATGGCGACGATGGACACGATCAAGCTGTTCGGCGGCGAGCCGGCGAACTTCCTCGACGTGGGCGGCGGCGCGACGACCGAGAAGGTCACGGAAGCGTTCAAGCTGATGCTGAAGAACCCGGACCTGAAGGCGATCCTCGTGAACATCTTCGGCGGCATCATGCGCTGCGATGTGATCGCGGAAGGCGTGATCGCAGGCTCGAAGGCGGTGAACCTGAGCGTGCCGCTCGTCGTGCGCATGAAGGGCACCAACGAGGACCTGGGCAAGAAGATGCTCGCCGAATCCGGCCTGCCGATCATCTCGGCGGACAGCATGGAAGAAGCCGCGCAGAAGGTCGTCGCGGCAGCCGCGGGCAAGTAAGGCGCTGCATTGCATTGAACACGCAGGGCGGCGCGCGATGTCGCGACGCCCATCGAACAGAGGTCAATACATGTCGATTCTGATCAACAAAGACACAAAGGTCATCACGCAGGGTATCACCGGCAAGACTGGCCAGTTTCACACGCGCGCATGCCGCGAGTACGCCAACGGCCGCGAAGCATTCGTCGCGGGCGTGAACCCGAAGAAGGCCGGCGAGGACTTCGAAGGCATTCCGATCTACGCGAGCGTGAAGGAAGCGAAGGCCGAGACCGGCGCGACCGTGTCGGTCATCTACGTGCCGCCGGCAGGCGCCGCGGCTGCGATCTGGGAAGCGGTCGAGGCCGATCTGGATCTCGCGATCTGCATCACGGAAGGCATTCCCGTGCGCGACATGATCGAAGTGAAGGACCGCATGCGCCGCGAAGGCCGCAAGACGCTGCTGCTCGGCCCGAACTGCCCGGGCACGATCACGCCGGACGAACTGAAGATCGGCATCATGCCGGGTCACATCCACCGCAAGGGCCGCATCGGCGTGGTGTCGCGCTCGGGCACGCTGACGTACGAAGCGGTCGCGCAGCTGACGGCGCTGGGCCTCGGCCAGTCGTCGGCGGTCGGCATCGGTGGCGATCCGATCAACGGTCTCAAGCACATCGACGTGATGAAGATGTTCAACGACGATCCGGATACGGATGCGGTCGTGATGATCGGTGAAATCGGCGGCCCGGACGAAGCTGCGGCAGCCGAGTGGATCAAGGGCAACATGAAGAAGCCGGTGGTCGGCTTCATCGCCGGCGTCACGGCGCCTGCGGGCAAGCGCATGGGCCACGCCGGCGCGCTGATCTCGGGCGGTGCGGATACGGCCGAAGCGAAGCTGGAAATCATGGACGCGTGCGGCATCACGGTCACGCGCAATCCGTCGGAAATGGGCCGCCTGCTGAAGGCTGCGCTCTAAGTCACGGATCGCTCCACGAAAAACGCCGGCTCCGCCGGCGTTTTTTGTTATTCTCGCGAAACATTTTCGTAAGGTGACGGACGCGGCGTGGTTGCATTCGTCGTCCGGTTCACTTCCTGCGGCTCATCCATGTTCGAATTCCTCGCAACGCTTCACTGGGGCGCGGTCGTTCAGATCGTCCTCATCGACATCCTGCTCGGCGGCGACAACGCGGTCGTGATCGCGCTCGCCTGTCGCAATCTGCCGAGCGAGCAGCGGGTGCGCGGCGTGCTGTGGGGGACCGCCGGCGCGATCGTGCTGCGCGTCGTGTTGATCGCGTTCGCGGTCGTGCTGCTCGACGTGCCGCTCCTCAAGTTCGCGGGCGGCATCCTGCTGCTGTGGATCGGCGTTCGGCTGATGGCCCCGGCCGAGGAGGGCCACGAGAACATCCGGCCGGCCGACAAGCTGTTGAGCGCGGTCCGCACCATCATCGTCGCCGATGCGGTGATGAGCCTCGACAACGTGATCGCGATCGCGGGCGCGGCCGAGCAGGCCGACCCGTCGCATCGCATCGCGCTCGTGATCTTCGGCCTCGTGGTCAGCATTCCGATCATCGTGTGGGGCAGCACACTCGTGCTCAAGATGCTCGATCGCTTCCCGATCATTGTCACGTTCGGCGCCGCGCTGCTGGGCTGGATCGCGGGCGGGCTGATGGTCAACGATCCGGCGGGCGACCGCTGGCCGCTCCTCGACACGCCTGCCGCCGTCTATGGTTCGAGCATCGCGGGCGCGCTGTTCGTGGTGCTGATCGGCTATGCGCTCAGGAAGCGTCGAGCCGCGCCGGGCCACGCGGATCCACACTGAGCCCGAGCCGCGTCGGCCGTCCGGCCGACTGTCCGCTGACGCGGGCGCTGGCTACGATCGAAGCGCCTGCCGTCCTGGCAGGCGTTTTCGCTTGAGGAGCCTGCGATGTTCGAAGCCTTTTCCGTTTGCCTGTTCCGCCGCCTTGCGCGGCGCTCGCGTGTTGTGCGCCGCGGGTTCGCCCGCCGCGGGATCGCCCGCCGCACCGGATTCACGCTGATCGAGTTGATGATCGTGCTGGCGATCGTCGGCGTGATCGCCGCGTATGCGATTCCCGCCTATCGGGATTATCTGACGCGCGGGCGGGTCGGCGAGGGGCTCGCGCTCGCGGCGCCGGCGCGTCTCGCTGTGGCGGAAAACGCGGCGAGCGGGGCCGGCCTCGCCGGCGGCTATGTCGCGCCGCCCGCGACCCGCAATGTCGACGCCATCCGGATCGACGACGACACCGGCCAGATCACGATCGCGTTCACGTCGCGGGTCGCGCCGGCGGGCGCCAATACGCTGGTGCTCGTGCCGTCCGTGCCCGATCGCGCGGAGGCGCCGAGCGGGCGGGTGGCGCTCGCCAAGGACGAGGCGCAGGCGGGCACGCTTGCTTGGGAGTGCTTTGCGGAGGGCAAGCGCGCGTCGTCGCTGCCCGCGCCGGGCGCGGGGCCGCTGCCGGGCGATGCGCCGACTCTCGCGGGCCGGCTCGCGCCGCCGGAGTGTCGCACGTAGGCGGCTGTACTCGTTGCTTGCTTCGGGGTGTGGTCGTGCCTGGCGGGCCTATCCGGTCGGCCGCATCTCGCCGGCTACGCCTCGTTGGTCATATTTCGCCGGCCACACTTCGCCCGCCGCGCCTCGTTGACCGCACCTCGCGGTCCCACCTCGTCAGCCATGTCTTACCGGCCGCACCTCGTCGGCCGCGCTTCGTCGGCCGCGTCTCGCGGGCCCCGCCTCGTCGGCCACGCCTCATCAGCCACGCTTCGCAGGCTACGCCTCGTCAGCCCCACCTCGTCGGCCACGCTTCGTCGGCAGCGTCTCTCGTCCCACCTCGTCGGCCACGCCTCATCAGCCACGCTTCGCCGGCCACGCCTTATCAGCCACGCTTCGTCAGCCATGCCTCGCCGGCCTCACCTCGTCGGCCCCCGCCAGCGCACCTCGCCGACCGCATCTTCGCGGCGGCCGCCGGCAGTTCGCGCGTTTCGGCGCAGACCGTGCTGCGCATCTGCGTCACAGGGTGCGCGACGCCCCGCACAGGAGAAGGTTTTTTTTGTATAGTGCGCCGGTTGCCGACACCCGGTTCGCTCATGCCTTCCATCTTTACGCGGTCTCTTTCGCTCGTCGTACTCGCCGTCGCGCTGATCCTGCCTTACGCGGTCACCAACCATACGTACCCGATCCCGACCTTTTATTCGGAATTCACGGCATTTGCGCTGTACGCGCTGCTCGGCGCGACGATCGTGCTGCTCGCGCGCAGCGCGGGGCCGGCCGAGCCGTTCGCGGCGCCCGCGGCGCTGATCGCTCCGCTCGGTTTCGGCGCGGTGCTGCTGGCGCAGGTCGCAGGCTTGCCGCTGCATCAGCCGTCGATGAACTGGCTGGCGCTCGGTTACCTGCTGACGGCGCTCGTCGCGATGCAGTCGGGTTATGCGCTCGCGCGCGCCCAACTGCGCGACGAGACCTTGCGGATGATGGCCGGGGCGCTGATCGTCGGCGGGCTGTTCGCGGTGTTCTGCCAGATCGCGCAGCTGTATCGGCTCGAGGATGCGTTATCGCCGTTCGTGGTCACCTATGGCGTATCGGTCGCGCGGCGGCCTTACGGCAACATGGCGCAGGCGAACCATCTCGCGACCTACATGGCGTTCGCGCTCGCGGGCGCGCTCTACCTCGTGCAGACGCGACGCCTGCGCGTGTGGGTGTGGGGCGCGCTGTCGGTGCTGCTGTCGATCGGGCTGGCGTTGACGGTATCGCGCGGCCCCTGGCTGCAGGTAGGCGTGATGGTGGTGGCGGGCTTCTGGATGGCGTTCGCGGAACGGCGCGATGCGCCCATCGGGGCGACGCGTCGCGCATGGCTCATCCCGGTGGCGCTCGGCGTGCTGTTCGTCGCGGTCAACGTCGCGGTGCGCTGGGCCAACCTGCATTTCCAGCTTGGGCTGGCCGAATCGGCGGCCGACCGGATGCGCGACGCCGGCCAGATCACGCCGCGGCTCGCGTTGTGGAAGTACGGTCTCGCGATGTTCCGCGAGCATCCGCTGCTCGGCGTCGGTTGGGGCGAGTTCCCGATCCATCAATTCGAACTGGTGCGCCGTCTCGGCGGCGTCGAGATCGCGAACAATTCACACGACATTTTCATCGACCTGCTCGCGAAGTCGGGCGTGCTCGGCCTCGGCGTGCTGATCGCGAGCCTCGGTCTGTGGTTCGCTCGCGTGCTGCGCGAACCACAGTCGAGCGGACGCGTGTTCGGCGTGGCGCTGATCGGCATCCTGCTGATGCACGCGCTCGTCGAGTATCCGCAGCAATACACGTTCTTCCTGCTGCCCGCGATGTTCGTGATCGGCCTGCTCGACACCCGGCCGCTGCGCTTCGTGCCGGGCCGCGTCGCGTTCGCGCTGCTGGCCGTGCTGTCGTTCGGCGGCTTGCTGGTCGCGTATCCGGTGCTGCGTGATTACCAGCGCGCCGAGGTGCTGTACTACGGCGCGAATCCGGCGGAGCAGTATCGCGAGGCGCCGTCGTTCCTGTTCCGCGCATGGGGCGATTACGGCGCGGCCACGCTGATGACGATCTCGCGCGACGATCTGCCCGCCAAGCTCGCGGCGCACGAGCGCGCGATCTCGCTGCTGCCGGGCGAGACGGTGCTGCGCCGCTATGCGGTGTTGCAGGCGCTCGATGGCCGCGAGGCCGACGCGCTTGATACGGTGGAGCGGCTGCATATTTTCGCGAAGCAGCTGCATGACTGGCCGACCCAGCTCGCGGGGCTGTATCGCCTGCTCGATGCGCAGCCGTCGCTCAAATCCTTCAAGACGGCGGTGTACGCCCAGTATGGCGAACCGCCCGCCCAGTCCGACGATGAGGACGACGACGACGATTGAGCGCGTCGCGCGCGCACTGCGGCATCGATCAGGAAAGCCGCCGATCCGTGGCCCGGGCCATGTCGATCGGCGGCTTTTTTACTGACCGGGCGGAACCGTTTCCGGGCGGATGCGCGCGGCTCGCCCAGCGGGGCGACGCTCGCCTCGGATCGTGGCGCGAGCGCTTCGCGCGAGTCGTTCAGGTATGCTTGAGGCCGCCGTCCTCGACGGTCGACTGTCCATAGCCATAGGGAGAACTCATGAAGGCGAACCCATACCGCAGTACGGTTTTCGGCGTCCTGTTCGCGGCGCTCGTGCCGTTGTCGGCTGCACACGCCCAGCTCGGCGACATGCTGAAGCAGGCGACCGGCTCGGGCGATTCATCGAGCGCGCTCGGCAATCTCGGCGGCATCGGCGGCGCGCTGGGCGGCTCGTCGCTGACCTCGTCGAGCAGCAGCAACGTCGCCGGCGTGCTGCAGTTCTGCATCAAGAACAACTATCTCGGCGGCGCGGGCGGCGGCGGCGCATCGTCGGTCAAGGATGCGCTGATGAGCAAGCTGGGCGGCGGCGCCTCGTCGGACAGCGGCTATACGAGCGGCGCGAGCGGGATCCTCGACGCGGGCAACGGCAAGACGCTGGATCTCAGCGGCGGTGGTTTGAAGGAGCAGGTCACCAAGCAGGTTTGCGACAAGATCCTGTCGCAGGCGAAATCGCTGCTGTAACACCGTTGCGCAAGCCGGCGGCTAAGGTGGTCGCCGGCATTCGCGCATGCGTTGGCGCGCACGCCGTTTGCGATGCCCGCGATGCATCGTGGGCCGCGTGTCCATCGCACGCGACGCGGCCCCTCGCCGAGCCGCCGATCTTCACGCGTGTCGATAGGGTGTCGACCTGATGCCCGTTCATGCGGCGTAAGCACGTCGCTCATTCTTTCCCGAAGCCATTTTCAACATTTCGGCCAGGCGCGCCAGCCCGTGGGCGACATGCGCGCCGACCACGGGCGGGTGTGCATCCGCTGCGTCGGCTGAGCGCCGGCAGGGGCAATGCACACCGGGACGACGGCCGGAGGCGCTTGCCTGGCCGCGGGCGCGCAGTGAAGAATGCGAGGCTTCTCCTCCTCGAACGACCGGAGCGACGCGCATGGACAGAATTGACTTCCTGGTTCAGGGATCGGCCGCCGACCCCTACGCATTGACCTTCGAGCGGCGCGACGGCGGCCGCATCGCCACGTATTGTTCGTGCCCGGCGGGCGTGAACGGCGTGTCCTGCAAGCACCGTCTCGCGATCCTGAACGGTTGCTGCGCCGACATCGTGAGCGGCAATCGCGAGCAGGTCGAGAGCGTGACCGCCTGGTTCGCCGACAGCGGATTGGCCGCCGATCTGGCGGCGCTCGACGAGGCCGAACGCGGGTTGACGCAGGCCAAGGCCACGCTGGCGAGCGCGAAGAAACGCGTGGCCGCCGCGTTGAAAGGGCGTTAGGGCGAGCCGTCGGACGGCGAGGCGCGCGGCGCTATCGCCTGCGCCGGATGCCTTCGAGGCGCTGCGGCTGAAGGATCTCCAACTACCCGCGTCGTACCGGCTGGATGAGGCGCGGCCTCGGGATTTCATGCAATTTGAAAGGCGTGTATAGTGGCCGCGCAATAAAAATGAAAGAAAATGCGAGAGGCCATGAAACAGAAAACGCTCGTCAAGATCGTCGGGGTTGTCGTGTTCGGCGGCGCGGTCGCCAGTTATGTCAGTCCTTATCTCACGCTGCACGCGATGCGCTCGGCCATCGTCGACCAGGATGCGGACGCCTTCGCGTCCGATGTCGATTTCCCCGCGGTGCGCGAGAGTTTGCGCGCGCAGATCCTGATCATGATGCAGAACAAGCTGTCGAACGACGCGGACCTGAAGGACAACCCGTTCGCGGGCGTCGGGATGATGCTGGGCATGGGCGTCGCCAATCAAGTGATCGACACGATGGTGACGCCCGCGGGCGTGATGCAGATGATGGCGAACGCGGGCCGGAAGCGGGTGGAGAAAGGCGCTGAAGTCCCGGTGCCGGACGCATCGTCCGCCGCCCGGTCCTCGTCCGCGTCCGCCGATTATTCCGTGCGTTACCGTAACTGGTCCACGGTTGCCGTGGAAGGGCGACGCCAGGGCGCGGAGCCGGCAGTGTTCACGTTCAAGCGCAGCGGCTTGTGGTCGTGGAAGCTGACCGCCGTCACGTTTCCGCCCGAACTGTTGAGCGCTCCCTGACGGTGGCCGGAGTCGGATTGACGAAGCCGGATCGCGGTCTCGAATCGAGGAGAGGCATGGATGTCGACGAAGATGGAAGGCGATGAACGTATGCAGATCGAAACTCAGAAACGAAAGCGGGCGCCGTTCAACCTGATCGCGTTCTCGGACTGCCGGAATGGCGTGAACGGTTTTGCGAAGGACTGGTACTTCTGGGTGCCGGCATCGTTCAAGCCGGCGCTCGATGTCGGCTACAACGAGTACCTCGACGACGAAAAGACCCAGGCTTTGCGCGACAAGCGTTCGCACGAACTGTACGGCGTCTCGCACGAGGCGCTGAAGAAACAGATCGAGGCGAATGGCGACAGGCTGTCCGACTCGGAGGATCACAAGCGGATCATGTCGTTCGCGATCCGGTATCCCGTCGAGACCCAGGGCGAACCGCCGCTCTATGCATTCAGGGAAACGGACAGCCTCGAAAGCCGCTCGGGCCACTGGTACGTGCAGGTGGAGCAGGCGCTGGCCGATACGGACGAGCGGCAGGGCAACGTGGGGTTCCGGCTCTATGCCAGGCACCGCGGCGCGGGGGCGGGTGAAGGCGTGTGGGTCGCGAAGGCCTGGTTGGCGACGTCTCAGCACGAATTCGTGGAACTGCTGCGCACCGGACGGTGCGCAGCGATCGATCTGTCCGATCCGCTCCCGGATCAGGACGCCGCAGCGGGAGAGCGGCCGGGCGCCGTGGCGGCGTGACGCGGGGCGCGTGCGCGGCCGGCCGGCGCATGCCGCGAGCGGGATGCCTCGCGATGGGGCCTGACGAAGGCGGCGCGGCGGATGCCGGCGCCGCGCCGCATCGAGCCGGGGCCGGCGCGTGCTATGCCTCGGCCTTCCAATCCCCCGATTTCCCGCCGCGCTTCTCGCGCACGCTGACCTCGGTGATCACCATCCCGCGATCGACCGCCTTGCACATGTCGTACACGGTCAACAACCCGACCTGCACGGCGGTCAGCGCTTCCATCTCCACCCCGGTGCGGCCGAAGGTCTCGACCTGCGCGCTGCAGCGCACGCCCGGCAACGCCTCGTCGAACTCGAACTCCACCGCGACGCGCGTGAGCGCGAGCGGATGGCACAGCGGGATCAGATCGGCGGTGCGCTTCGCGCCCTGGATCGCGGCGATCCGCGCGACGCCCAGCACGTCGCCTTTCTTCGCGCGGCCGTCGCGGATCAGCGCGAGCGTGTCGGGCAGCATCCGGATCGCGCCGCGCGCGAGCGCGACGCGGCGGGTCTCCTGCTTGTCGCCGACATCCACCATGTGGGCGTGGCCGGCTGCGTCGAAATGGGTGAGTTGGGACATGGAGGGCTCCTTCAGAGGGCGCCTATCATAGCAGCGGCGCGTCGCGGCACGGCCGTTACAATGACGCATCCATCCGGGCCGGTGCGCGCGGCGCCGCGGCCGTCGATCCTTTCGTTCATGCGCGTCAAATCGTTGTTCGTCGTCTCGTTGTCGGTCGTGCTGGCCTGTCCGTCGGGCGGACATGCGCAGTCGCGCGCCGACGCCCTGCCGCTCGAAGCCGCGCCGTTCGCGCCGGAATCGATCTCGACCGTGCCGGCGCTGCCGTCGGGCATCGCGCCCGGCGTGTTCGGCACCTACGGCGGCGCGGAAAACCGCCTGTCGGGCGCATCGGGCGGGATCACGCCCAGTTTGCGCGCGCCGCTGCGGATCCAGCAACTGCCCGATCTCGGCGACGGCTCCGGCGGTGCGCTGACGCCGCAGGCCGAGCGCCGGCTCGGCGAGCGCGTGATGCGCGAGGTGCGGCGCGATCCCGACTATCTCGACGACTGGCTCGTGCGCGACTACCTGAACAGCGTCGCGTCGCGGCTCGCGGTGGCCGCGAACGCGCGCTTCATCGGCGGCTACGCGCCCGATTTCGACCTGTTCGCGATGCGCGACCCGCAGATCAACGCGTTTTCCCTGCCGGGCGGCTTCATCGGCGTCAACAGCGGCCTCGTCGTGATGACGCGCACCGAGTCGGAGCTGGCGTCGGTGCTCGGTCACGAGATGGGCCACGTGCTGCAACGGCACATCGCGCGGATGATCGGCGCGAGCGAGAAGACCGGCTACGCGGCGCTCGCGACGATGCTGCTCGGGGTGCTGGCCGGGATCCTCGCGCGCAGCGGCGATCTCGGCAGCGCGATCGCGCTGGGCGGCCAGGCCTACGCGATCGACAACCAGCTGCGCTTCTCGCGCGGCGCCGAGCGCGAGGCGGACCGGGTCGGCTTCCAACTGCTCGCGGCCGCGGGCTTCGATCCGTACGGGATGCCGGGCTTCTTCGAGCGTCTCGAACGGGCCTCGATGGGCGATGCGGGCGTGCCCGCCTATGCGCGCACCCACCCGCTGACGGGCGAGCGGATCGCCGACATGGACGATCGCGCGCGGCGCGCGCCCTATCGCCAGCCGCGCCAGTCCGCCGAATATGCGTTCGTGCGCGCGCGGCTGCGGATCCTGCAGAACCGTTCGCCGACCGATATCGCGAACGAGGTGCGGCGCCTGCGCACCGAGGTCGACGAGCGGACGGCGGCGAGCCCGGCGGCGAATGTCTACGGCGTCGCGTTCGGCGAGCTGCTCGCGGGCCGTTACGACGCGGCCGGCCAGGCGCTCGCCGCGGCCCGTGCGGATTTCGAGCGGACCCGGCAGGAGGAGGGCGAGACGCTGCGCAGCACGCCGAGCCTCGACCTGCTGGAGGTCGAGATCGCGCGTCGCGCGGGCCGCAACGACGAGGCGGTGCGGCTCGCGGCCGCCGCGCAGCAGCGCTGGCCGGGCTCGCATGCGGCGATCGCCGCGCATCTCCAGGCGCTGCTCGCCGCGCGCCGCTATGCGGATGCGCAGGCGCGCGCGAAGGTGGAAACGCAGGCGGACCCCACGCGTCCGGAATGGTGGAATTTCCTCGCGCAGGCGGCGCTCGGCACGGGCGACGGCATCACGCAGCGGCGCGCGCTCGCGGAGAAATTCGCGCTCGACGGCGCGTGGCCCGCGGCGATCCGCCAGCTGCGCGAGGCGAGCGACAACAAGGCGGCGAGCTTCTACGAGCAGTCGATCATCGCGGCCCGGCTGCACGATTTCGAGATGCGCTACAAGGAAGAGCGCGACGAGGAGAGCAAGCGCGGCTGAGCGGATGCCGCGCGGCCGCGTTCAGCGCCCGGGCTGGCCGGTCGCGTGCGCGGCGGGGCTCGCGACGAAGCCGAAGCGCGCGGCGACGTCCGCGCGCCGGATCGGCGCGAGCGGCAGCTCGACGCCGTCGCGCCAGCGGAACGCGCCGTGCGCGCCGTCGGCATCGAGCGTCGCGTGGTCGGCGAACAGGTCGAGATCGTGGTCGTGCAGCGCGGCGATGCGCGGCGGCGTGGCGGCGTCGGCGAACAGCACGCCGCCCGCGTCGTCGAGCCACGCCTGCGCGGGCTCGAACGCGCGGCCGGTCTGGTCGGTGAGCGCGAGCGGCCGGCCCGGGCCATCCGGCTGCGCGAGCCGCACGATCCAGGGCGTGTAGGCCAGCTCGACGTAGACGCGCTGCGGGCCATTCTGGAAGAACCATTGGCCCGCGTCGTCGCGCTCGTAGTTGCGCGCGATGAAGCCGATCAGCGCCGCATGGCGGATCGGCGAACCGAGCGCGCCGGCCGCCTGCGCGGCGTCGTCGCGCATGCGCCAGTCGCCGCGCCGGTCGAGCAGCAGCCAGCCGGTGCAGTGCGGGACGTTGGGCCACTTCGCGAGGGCCTGTCGGACGATCTCATCCATGGTCGACGAAGCGGGAGCAGTGGTCGAGGATGCGCAGCGGCATCCAGTCGAGCCGGCCCGGGAACGGCCCGGTCATGAAGCCCGCGTGGCCGCCGTGCTCGGGCTGGTCGAGCACGACCGCGCGCGAGACTTCGTCGGGGCCCGGCAGCGCGGAGGCCGGCAGGAACGGATCGTTGCGCGCGTTGACGATCAGCGTGGGCACCTCGATCGCACGCAGCAGCGGCCGCGTGGTGGCCTGGGTCCAGTAGTCGTCCGCGTCGGCGAAGCCGTGCAGCGGCGCGGTGACGATGTCGTCGAAATCGTACATGGTGCGCGCGGCCAGCATCGCGGTGCGGTCGAACAGGCCGGGATAGCGTTCGAGCTTGGCGAGCGCCTTGCGCTTGAGCGTCTTGAGGAAGCTGCGGGTATAGATCATCGCGAAGCCGTGCGACAGCGCGCGGCCGCCCGCGTGCACGTCGATCGGCGTCGAGATCGCCGCGGCGGCCGCGACGCGCGCGCGCTCGTCGCGGCGCTCGCCGAGCCAGCGCAGCAGCACGTTGCCGCCGAGCGACACGCCCGCCGCGACGAGCGGCCCGCGATGGCGGGCGGCGAGGCGCCGCAGGATCCAGTCGACCTCGGCGCTGTCCGCGAGGTGGTAGAAGCGCGGCAGGCGGTTCATCTCGCCGCTGCAGCTGCGGAAGTGCGGGACCACGCCATGCCAGCCGCGGCTTTGCGCGGCCGCCATCAGCACGCGCGCGTAATGCGAGCCGGAACCCCCTTCGAGACCGTGGAACAGCACGAGGAGCGGCGCGTCGGGCGCCGGCGCGGCGCCGGCCGGCCAGGCCAGCCAGTCGAGGTCGATGAAGTCGCCGTCCGGCGTGTCCCAGCGCTCGCGCCGGTACGCGACCTCGGGCCGGCGCGCGAACAGCGCGGGCACGATGGTCTGCGCGTGGCTGGTCGGCAGCCAGCGCGGCGCGCGGTAACGCAGGGTTTCCGCGGGCGCGGGCCGGTCGGCGGCCGGAGTGGGGGAGGACGCGCTGCTCATCGCGATCGGCCGCGCGCGGCGGTCAGTGGAGCGGCCCCTGGCCGTGGCGGATCTTGGCCGCGAACTGGGTGGCGGTCTGCGCGGGGATCGGGCTCGAGTGGATGTGCGCGATCCGCCATTCGCCGCGCTCGTGGATCATCACGTAGGTCGCGAACACCATGTCCGGCTCGGCCGTGAGGTCGGCGTACTGGTGCGCTTCGGCGACCGTGTAGACGACGGTGCCGAGGCTGTCGTAGACGCGGATGTCGAGCGGCTCGATCGTGACCGGCTGGGTCGACAGGCGCTGCGCGAAGCCGCCGCGGATCTGGTCGAGGCCGTGCAGATGCGCGCCGTCGGCCCAGATGCAGCTCGCGAAGTCCTCGTCGATCCACAGGACCATCAGGGCGTCGAGGTTGGCGTCGGCAATCGCCTGATAATAGGCGTTGAGCGTATCGGCGGCAGCTTCGAAGAGGCGGGCAAAACGTGGCATCGGGTTATCTCTCGCGCGCGGGGCGCGCCGTTACAAGGCGGCGGATGCGAGCCACGCCCGCGTCCGCCGGTGAATCGACCGCGCGGCGGGCTCGCGCCGCAGCCGGCGGGCCGCTCAGCGCTGCCCGACGAGCATGCCGCGCAAATCGCCGAATACCTGCTCCGGGCTCAGCTCGCGCAGGCAGTTCAGATGGCCGAGCGGGCATTCGCGTTCGAAGCAGGGACTGCATTCGAGATGCAGCCATTGTACCTTCGCCAGCTCCGACAGCGGCGGGGTGTGGCGCGGGTCGGTCGAGCCGTACAGCGCGACGAGCGGCCGGCGCAGCGCGGCCGCCACGTGCATCAGGCCGGAATCGTTGGTGACCACGGCGTTCGCGCGCGCGATCAGCGCGCAGGCTTCGCTGAGCGAGGTCTGGCCGCACAGGCTGCGCACGTTCGGCGCGCGCTCGGCGATCGCCTGCGCGACCGCGGCGTCCTTCGGCGAGCCGAGCGCGACGATCTGCGTATAGGGGAACGACTGGCTCACGCTGTGCGCGAGCGCCGCGAAGTGCTCGGGCGGCCAGCGCTTGGCCGGGCCGTACTCGGCGCCCGGGCAGAACACGACGAGCGGCTTGCGGGTGTCGAGGTTGAAGCGGGCGGACACCCGCGCGGTCTCGTTCAGGTCCGCGTCGAGGCGCGGCGGCGGCAGCGCCTTCATCGTGTCCGGCAGCCGAGCGCCCGGCGCGTACGCGAGCGCGGCGTAGTGCTCGGCCATCGCCGGACGCTCGTCGCGCTTGCGGCTCGGGTTCGCGTGGCGCACGTTGAGCAGGCCGTAGCGCTTCTCGCCCGTATAGCCGATCCGCAGCGGAATGCCCGCGAGCCAGGGGATCAGCGCGGACTTCAGCGAATTCGGCAGCACGTAGGCGGCGTCGTAGCCGTTGTCGCGCAGGTCGCTCGCGAGCTGCCAGCGGCGCAGCATCTGCAGCTTGCCGTGCGCGAGGTCGGTCGCGTAGACATCGTGGATTTCGGGCATCCGTTCGAGCACGGGCGCCACCCAGCCCGGCGCCACGGCATCGATGACGATGCGGGGATGGAGTTTCTTCAGCAGCGCGAAAAGCGGCTGCGCCATCAATGCGTCACCGATCCAGTTCGGTGCGATTACCAACGCGCGACGCATCAGGTCGATATCCGGTGTCGTGATGAAGCGCGGCGCGCAGGCGCCGCGTTCGGGTTGCGAGAGAAAGAAGACGGCGGCGCGTGCCGGGTCGGCCGCGCCGCTTCAGCCGGGCAACGCGCCCGCCGGGCTTCAGTGGCCCTTGACGACTTCGCCGTCACGCAGCTTGTAGCGCGTGCCGCAGTACGGGCAGCGCGCCTCGCCGTGCGAGACGTCGATGAAGACGCGGGGATGCGCGCTCCAGCGCGGCATCGACGGGTTCGGGCAGTAGGCCGGCAGATCCTTGGCGGTCAGCTCGATCAGCGGCATTTCCTTCAGTTCGCTCATGGGGTGTTCTCGTTATGCGATGGGGCAGGCGCGCCCGTGCGGGCGCGCCGTGTTCAGATCTTCGCGAGCCAGTGCGCGTGCTTCGCGCTCTTGCCCGTCACGACGTCGAAAAACGCCGCCTGCAGTTTTTCCGTGATCGGGCCGCGCGCGCCGTTGCCGATCGTGCGGTTGTCGAGCTCGCGGATCGGCGTGACTTCGGCGGCGGTGCCGGTGAAGAACGCTTCGTCCGCGGTGTAGACCTCGTCGCGGGTGATGCGCTTCTCGATCACCTCGATGCCCGCTTCCTTCGCGAGCGTGATCACCGTGTCGCGGGTGATCCCGTCGAGGCAGGACGCCAGGTCGGGGGTGTACAGCTTGCCGTGGTTGACCAGGAAGAAGTTCTCGCCCGAGCCTTCCGACACGTAGCCGTCGACGTCGAGCAGCAGCGCCTCGTCGTAGCCGTCGGTGGTCGCTTCCTGGTTCGCCAGGATCGAGTTCACGTACCAGCCCGACGCCTTCGCGCGCACCATCGAGACGTTCACGTGATGGCGCGTGAACGACGAGGTCTTCACGCGGATCCCCTTGGCGAGGCCGTCCTCGCCGAGGTACGCGCCCCACGGCCAGGCCGCGATCGCGACGTGGATCGTGTTGCCCTTCGCGGACACGCCGAGCTTTTCCGAGCCGACCCAGATGATCGGGCGCAGATAGCACGATTCCAGCTTGTTCTCGCGCACCACGTCGCGCTGGGCGGCCTCGAGCGTTTCCTGGTCGAACGGCACGTCCATCTGGAAGATCTTCGCGGAGTTCAGCAGGCGCTTCGTATGTTCCTTCAGACGAAAGATCGCGCTGCCGCCGTCGGCCGTCTTGTACGCGCGCACGCCTTCGAAGACGCCCATGCCGTAGTGCAGCGTGTGGGTCAGCACGTGGATGTTCGCGTCACGCCAATCGATCAGCTTGCCGTCCATCCAAATCTTGCCGTCGCGGTCGGCCATTGACATAGGTATCTCCTAACGGGATGCGGTTGTATGCAGCATTGAGCCGGAAAGACGCTTATTTTAGCGTCTTTTGCCCGGCGGACGGGCGCCGGCCGGTGATGCGGCGCTATAATCCCCGAGTAAATTTCTCAAGAATAACGGGAGGCGGCGCGGTTGCACGCGGGTCGCCCGGCTTTTTCGCCACGCCGGCGCTCCCATCGATGCTCGCTCGCCTGTCCGCCACCAACCGCTATGCCCTCGTGCAGGGCGCCCGCGATTATGCCCCGACCTTGATGGCGATCCTCTCGTGGGGGCTCGTCACGGGCATCGCGATGAGCAAGTCGGTGCTCACGGTCGGCCAGGCGGCCGGGATGTCGCTGCTGGTCTACGCGGGCTCGTCGCAGCTCGCGGTGCTGCCGCTCTTCGCCGCCAAGCTGCCGCTCTGGACCATCCTGCTCACCGCGGCGATGGTGAACACCCGCTTCGTGATCTTCAGCGCCGGGCTCGCGCCGCACTTCGCGCACCTGCCGATGTGGCGGCGCCTCGCAATCGGCTACTTCAACGGCGACGTGATCTATCTGCTGTTCCAGAAGCAGGGCTTCGCGCCGGGCCCGGTGCCGGGCAAGGAGGCCTATTTCTGGGGGATGGCCGCGTCGAGCTGGCTGTCGTGGCAGGCGTCCTCGCTCGCCGGCATCCTGCTGGCGAGCTTCTTCCCGGACAGCTGGGGGCTCGAACTCGCGGGCACCCTCGCGCTGATCCCGATCATGGTGACCGCGGTCGCGAACCGCTCGACGCTGGCCGCGGTCGCGGTGGCGGGGATCGTCTCGCTGCTCGCGTTCGACCTGCCGTACCGGCTCGCGCTGCCGCTCGCGGTGGTCGCCGCGCTCGCGGCGGGCAGCGTGACCGACCTGTTCGTCGAACGCGCCGACTGGCGGCGCGTCCGCGCGTCCCGTGGGCATGACGCCGGGGAGGCGGAATGAGCGCGACCCAGGTCTGGCTGGCGATCCTCGGCATGACGCTCGTGACCGCGGTCACGCGCGCGCTGTTCCTGATGGGCGGCGAGCGCGGCGTGTTGCCGGAGCGGGTCCAGCGCGCGCTGCGCTACGCGCCCGCCGCCGCGCTGATGGCGGTGGTGCTGCCCGACGTCCTCGAAACCCCGGACGGCATCTCGTTCGCGCTGTCGAACCACGAGTTCTACGCGGCCGTCGCCGGGCTCGGCTGGTTCCTGTGGCGGCGCAGCATGCTCGGCACGATCGTCGTCGGGATGCTCGTCTTCACCGCATTGCGCCTGATGTTCTGAGCCGCGTGCTGCCGCGCCGCCGCGATTGCTGCGATGCGGCTCGCAACTGGCCCCCAAATAGGCGGAATTCGCGTCTCGACGGGGCGGCCGGCGGAACGGATCGGCTAGAATGTTCCCTCTCGACTTTCGCGCGCGTGCGCGGCCCGGCCCGGCCGCGCGCGGCGCGCCGTGCCGGCTGCCCGCGCGCGTCGAACCGCCTTCCTCATCAACCTCATCCAGTCCCATGAGCCAAGTAAAGCGTCTTACCGACCTGATCGCCGAAGGCAAGCTCTCCGGCAAACGCGTGTTCATCCGCGCCGACCTGAACGTGCCGCAGGACGACCACGGCAACATTACCGAGGACACCCGCGTGCGCGCGTCGGTTCCGGCGATCCGCGCCGCGCTC
Source organism: Burkholderia sp. GW821-FHT14F03 (assembly GCF_058803765.1). Lineage (NCBI taxonomy): Bacteria > Pseudomonadati > Pseudomonadota > Betaproteobacteria > Burkholderiales > Burkholderiaceae > Burkholderia > Burkholderia sp. GW821-FHT14F03. The sequence goes on along the minus strand of NZ_JBXAPG010000005.1, from coordinate 193,623 downwards.
GATGCGGGCGCGGCCGTGATGGTCACGTCGCACCTCGGCCGCCCGACCGAGGGCGCGTTCAAGCCGGAAGATTCGCTCGCGCCCGTCGCGCAGCGCCTCGCGGAACTGCTGGGCCGCGACGTGCCGCTCGTCTCGAACTGGGTCGAGCAGGGCGTCGAGGTCGCGCCGGGCCAGGTCGTGCTGCTGGAAAACTGCCGGGTCAACCCGGGCGAGAAGAAGAACGACGACGCGCTCGCGCAGAAGATGGCGAAGCTGTGCGACATCTACGTCAACGATGCGTTCGGCACCGCGCACCGCGCCGAGGCGACCACCCACGGCATCGCGAAGTACGCGCCCGTCGCCTGCGCGGGCCCGCTGCTCGCGGCCGAGCTGGACGCGCTCGGCAAGGCGCTCGGCAACCCGAAGCGGCCGCTCGTGGCGATCGTCGCGGGTTCGAAGGTGTCGACCAAGCTGACGATCCTGAAATCGCTCGCCGAGAAGGTCGACCAGCTGATCGTCGGCGGCGGCATCGCGAACACCTTCATGCTGGCGGCGGGCCTGACCATCGGCAAGTCGCTCGCCGAGCCGGACCTCGTCGCCGAGGCCAAGGCGATCATCGACGAGGCGCGCAAGCGCGGCGCATCGGTGCCGATCCCGTCGGACGTCGTGACCGCGAAGGAATTCGCGCCGACCGCCGCGGCCACCGTGAAGCAGGTCGCCGACATCGAGGCCGACGACCTGATCCTCGACATCGGCCCGGAAACCGCCAAGGCGCTCGCCGGCCAGCTCGGGAAGGCCGGCACGATCGTCTGGAACGGCCCGGTCGGCGTGTTCGAATTCGACCAGTTCGGCAACGGCACCCGCACGCTGGCGGATGCGATCGCCCATTCGTCGGCGTTCTCGATCGCGGGCGGCGGCGATACGCTCGCCGCGATCGCGAAGTACGGGATCCACGACAAGGTCAGCTACATCTCGACGGGCGGGGGCGCGTTCCTCGAATTCCTCGAGGGCAAGACGCTGCCGGCGGTCGAAGTGCTTGAAACGCGCGCGGCCTGACCCGCATGACCCGCGGACGGTGCGCGGCGCGCGCCCGCCGTCCGCGGCGCAGGACCTGACAGGATGAACAAAGCGACGCCGGGCCCCCGGGCACCGGCGCGCATTCCGGATGCGGCGGCCGCTGGGCCGCGCGGGTCCGGCTCTCGCAGCGGTACGCCCAGCACCACTCAGACTCGACGAGGAGATTCATGCATCGCGCCACCAAGATTGTCGCCACCATCGGCCCGGCCTCCAGCTCGCCCGAGGTCCTGCTGCAGATGATGCAGGCGGGGCTCGACGTCGTCCGGCTCAATTTCTCGCACGGCACCGCGGACGACCACCGGCAGCGCGCCGAGATGGTCCGCGAGGCCGCGCGCAAGGTCGGCCGGGAAATCGCGATCATGGCCGATCTGCAGGGGCCGAAGATCCGCGTCGGCAAATTCGAGATGGGCAAGACCCTGCTCGCGCCGGGCCAGCCGTTCATCCTCGACGGTGCATGCGAGCTGGGCAACGACGAACGCGTCGGGCTCGACTACAAGGACCTGCCGCGCGACCTGAAGCCGGGCGACCTGCTGCTGCTCAACGACGGCCTGATCGTGCTGACCGTCGAGCGCATCGTCGGCGAGGAGATCCATACGATCGTCAAGATCGGCGGCGAGCTGTCGAACAACAAGGGCATCAACCGCCAGGGCGGCGGCCTGTCGGCGCCCGCGCTGACGGCCAAGGACATGGAGGACATCCGCACCGCGATGTCGCTCGGCGCGGACCTGGTGGCGGTGTCGTTCCCGAAGAACGCGACCGACATGGAAATGGCGCGCCAGCTCGCGAACATCGCGGGCGCGCCCTACGGCATCAAGCCGAAGATGATCGCGAAGATCGAGCGCGCGGAGGCGATTCCGGCGCTGCAGGGCATCCTCGACGCGTCGGACGGCATCATGGTCGCGCGCGGCGACCTCGCGGTCGAGGTCGGCAACGCGGCGGTGCCCGCGCTGCAAAAGCGCATGATCCGCATGGCGCGCGAGTCGAACAAGCTCGTGATCACCGCGACGCAGATGATGGAATCGATGATCCACGCGCCGGTGCCGACCCGCGCCGAGGTGTCGGACGTCGCGAACGCGGTGCTCGACGGCACCGACGCGGTGATGCTGTCGGCCGAGACGGCGACGGGCAAGTACCCGGTGGTCACGATCGAGACGATGGCGGCCGTCTGCGTCGAGGCGGAGAAATCCGAGCAGGTCGAGCTGGACAAGGATTTCCTCGACCGCACCTTCACCCGGATCGACCAGTCGATCGCGATGGGCGCGCTGTTCACGGCCTACCACCTGGGCGCCAAGGCGATCGTCGCGCTGACCGAATCGGGCGCGACCGCGCTGTGGATGTCGCGCCACTACACTCACGTGCCGATCTTCGCGCTGACGCCGCGGGTCGGCAGCGAGCGCGCGATGGCGCTGTTCCGCAACGTGACCCCGCTGCACGTCGATTTCAACAGCGACCGCGACGCGGCGCTGCAGGCGGCGCTCGAGATCGTGGTCCGGCAGGGCTTCGTGCAGCACGGCGACATGGTCGTGCTGACGGTCGGCGAGCCGATGGGGCAGGCGGGCGGCACCAACACCCTCAAGATCGTGCGGGTCGGCGAACCTTACTGAGCGTTTCGGGGCCGTAGTCCGGGCCGGATGGGCCGCGCGGGGTCAGATGCCCCGCGCGGCCCTTTTTGCTGGAAAACGTGCGTTCGCCCACAACAATTTGGGCGTGGGATACCGATTTGGTCTGAATCCGGGGCGCTTCGCGATAAAATGCGGCTATTCGACGCTCAGCCGCGCAGGTCCGCCCGTCCATCCGCCGGGGCGGGCCGTCAGCCGCCGCCCAGGGCGCACCGGTTTTCTATCAAGGAGTTCCACAATGCCTCTCGTATCAATGCGTCAACTGCTGGATCACGCGGCGGAACACGGCTACGGCCTGCCGGCGTTCAACGTGAACAACCTCGAGCAGGTGCAGGCGATCATGGCGGCCGCCGACCAGGTGAACGCGCCGGTGATCATGCAGGCGTCGGCCGGCGCCCGGAAATACGCGGGCGAGCCGTTCCTGCGCCACCTGATCGAGGCGGCGATCGAGTCCTATCCGCATATCCCGGTGGTGATGCACCAGGATCACGGGCAGTCGCCGGCGGTCTGCATGGCGGCGATCCGCAGCGGCTTCACGAGCGTGATGATGGACGGCTCGCTGGAGGCGGACGGCAAGACGGTGGCGTCGTATGAATACAATGTCGACGTGTCGCGCAAGGTCGTCGAGATGGCGCACTCGATCGGCGTGACGGTCGAGGCGGAACTGGGCGTGCTGGGCTCGCTCGAGACGATGAAGGGCGACAAGGAAGACGGCCACGGCGCGGAAGGCACGATGACCCGCGAGCAGCTGCTGACCGATCCGGAGCAGGCGGCCGACTTCGTCAAGCGCACGCAGTGCGACGCGCTCGCGATCGCGATCGGCACCTCGCACGGCGCCTACAAGTTCACGAAGAAACCCACGGGCGATATCCTGTCGATCCAGCGCATCAAGGAAATCCACGCGCGGATCCCGAACACGCACCTGGTGATGCACGGCTCGTCGTCGGTGCCGCAGGAACTGCTCGCGGAGATCCGCGAGTTCGGCGGCGACATGAAGGAAACCTACGGCGTGCCGGTCGAGGAAATCCAGGAAGGCATCAAGCACGGCGTGCGCAAGGTGAATATCGACACCGACCTGCGGCTCGCGATCACGGGCGCGATCCGCCGCTACCTGTTCGAGAACCCGGGCAAGTTCGATCCGCGCGACTACCTGAAGCCGGCCCGCGAAGCGGCGAAGCAGGTGTGCGTCGATCGTTACCTGGCGTTCGGCTGCGAGGGGCAGGCAGGCAAGATCACGCCGCTCCCGCTCGACAAGATCGCCGAGAAGTACAAGGCCGGCGCGCTCGCGCAAGTCGTGCGCTGAGGCGCCGCGCCGGCCGGGCCTGGCGGCCCGGCCGGTCGACCGGTTGCAGCCGCCGTTCCCGCCGGTGAAGGGGAACGGCGTTTCCCTTTTTGTTTGGCTTCTATCTTCTGCGAAACGACGATGTCTACCCTCTACGAATCCACGCTCCGCTCGCTGCCGCTCCTCGGCCGTGGCAAGGTCCGCGACAACTACGCGGTCGGCAACGACAAGCTCCTGATCGTCACGACCGACCGTCTGTCGGCGTTCGACGTGATCATGGGCGAGCCGATTCCGAACAAGGGCCGGGTGCTGAACCAGATGGCGAACTTCTGGTTCGACAAGCTCGCGCACATCGTCCCGAATCACCTGACGGGCGACGCGCCGGAAGCGGTCGTGGCCGCCGATGAAGTCGCGCAGGTCGAGGGCCGCGCGGTGGTGGTCAAGCGCCTCGAACCGATCCTGATCGAGGCCGTGGTGCGCGGCTATCTCGCGGGCAGCGGCTGGAAGGACTATCAGGCCACCGGCAAGGTGTGCGGCGTCGAGCTGCCGGCCGGCCTGCAGAACGCGCAGAAGCTGCCCGAGCCGATCTTCACGCCGGCCGCGAAGGCGGAGATGGGCCATCATGACGAGAACATCACGTACGAGGAAGCCGAGCGCCGGATCGGCACCGAGCTGACCGCGACGATCCGCGACATCTCGATCCGCCTGTACAAGGAAGCGGCCGACTACGCGGCCACGCGCGGCATCATCATCGCCGACACGAAGTTCGAGTTCGGCCTCGACAGCCACGGCCAGCTGTTCCTGATGGACGAGGCGCTGACCGCCGATTCGTCGCGCTTCTGGCCGGCCGACCAGTATCAGGTCGGCACCAATCCGCCGTCGTTCGACAAGCAGTTCGTGCGCGACTGGCTCGAAACCCAGGACTGGAAGAAGGAGCCGCCCGCGCCGGCGCTGCCGCAGGACGTGGTCGACCGGACGAGCGCGAAGTACCAGGAAGCGCTCGAGCGCATCACCGGCCAGCAGCTCGCCTGAGCGGCGTCCGACCACACGAGGAACCGCACGATGAGCGAAGTCCAAACCGCCCACACGCACAGCGCGCCGCTCGTCGGCGTGCTGATGGGATCCAGTTCCGATTGGGACGTGATGAAGCACGCGGTCGCGATCCTGCAGGAATTCGGCGTGCCCTACGAGGCGCGCGTGGTGTCCGCGCACCGCATGCCCGACGAGATGTTCGACTATGCGGAGAAGGCGCGCGAGCGCGGCCTGCGCGCGATCATCGCGGGCGCGGGCGGCGCCGCGCACCTGCCCGGCATGCTGGCCGCGAAGACCACCGTGCCGGTGCTCGGCGTGCCGGTCGCGAGCAAGTACCTGAAAGGCGTCGATTCGCTGCACTCGATCGTGCAGATGCCGAAGGGCGTGCCGGTCGCGACCTTCGCGATCGGCGAGGCGGGCGCGGCGAACGCGGCGCTGTTCGCCGTATCGCTCCTGGCCGGCACGACGGCCGACTACGCGAACCGGCTCGCCGCGTTCCGCGTGCGCCAGAACGAAGCCGCGCACGCGATGAGCCTGCCGCCGCTGTAACCGGCCTCGCGCGAAGGCCCTGAATCGTCCTGACTGCGGCGGGTGCGCTGCCCGCCGCGACCGACACTGACATGACTGCACTCCCCACCCCGGTTTCACCGATCCTGCCCGGCGCCTGGCTTGGCATGGTCGGCGGCGGCCAGCTCGGCCGCATGTTCTGTTTCGCCGCGCAAGCGATGGGTTATCGCGTCGCGGTGCTCGACCCCGATCCGACCAGCCCGGCGGGCACGGTCGCCGACCGCCACCTGCGCGCCGCGTACGACGACGAGGCCGCGCTCGCGGAACTCGCGCAGCTGTGCGAGGCGGTGTCGACCGAGTTCGAGAACGTGCCGGCCGCGAGCCTCGACCTGCTCGCGCGCTCGACCTTCGTCGCGCCGGCCGGCCGCTGCGTCGCGATCGCACAGGACCGGATCGCCGAGAAGCGCTTCATCGCCGCCTCGGGCGTACCGGTCGCGCCGCACGTGGCGATCGAATCCGACGCGCAGCTGGCCGCGCTCACCGACGCCGAGCTCGACGCGGTGCTGCCCGGGATCCTCAAGACCGCCCGGCTCGGCTACGACGGCAAGGGGCAGGCGCGGGTGCGCACCGCGCAGGACGTCCGCGACGCGCATGCGGCGCTGCGCGGCGTGCCGTGCGTGCTCGAAAAGCGGCTCGCGCTCGAGTACGAGGTGTCGGCGCTGGTCGCGCGCGGCGCGGACGGCCGCTCGGCGGTGTTCCCGCTCGCGCAGAACACCCACCATGACGGCATCCTCTCGCTGACCGTGGTGCCGGCGCCCGCCGCGGACGACGCGCTGGCCGAGACCGCCCGGCAGGCCGCGGTGCGCATCGCGGACGCGCTCGACTACGTCGGCGTGCTGTGCGTCGAGTTCTTCGTGCTCGCGGACGGCTCGCTGGTCGCCAACGAGATGGCGCCGCGCCCGCACAATTCCGGCCACTACACGGTCGATGCGTGCGCAACGAGCCAGTTCGAGCAGCAGGTGCGCGCGATGACCCGCCTGCCGCTCGGCGATGCGCGCCAGCACTCGCCGGCGACGATGCTCAACATCCTCGGCGACATCTGGTTCGACGGCGATCCGGACGGTCCCGCCGTCACGCCGCCGTGGGACCGCGTCGCCGCGATGCCGGCCGCGCGCCTGCATCTGTACGGCAAGGAGGAGGCGCGCGTCGGCCGCAAGATGGGCCACGTGAACTTCACCGCGCCGACGCTCGACGAAGCGGTCGACGCCGCCACCGCGTGCGCGCAGCTGCTGCGCATTCCGCTCGACTGAGGCGGAGCCGCGATGTCCAGTGACCGATCCCATCCGGCGTCGATTGTGAGCGCCGCCCAGATCGATGCGGCCGCCGCGCTGCTCGACGCGGGCCAGCTCGTCGCGTTCCCGACCGAGACCGTTTACGGGCTCGGCGGCGACGCGCAGGACCCCGACGCCGTTGCGCGCATCTACGCGGCCAAGGGTCGCCCGGCGAACCATCCGGTGATCGTCCACCTGCCTCCCGGGGGCGATCCGGGCTACTGGGTCGACACCTTGCCCGCCGACGCGCGCCGGTTGATCGACGCATTCTGGCCCGGTCCGCTCACGCTGATCCTGAAGCGCGCCGCGCGGATTCCGGCCGCCGTGAGCGGCGGCCAGGACTCGGTCGGGCTGCGCTGCCCGTCGCATCCCGTCGCGCAGGCGCTGCTGCACGCATTCAGCGCGCGGCGCGGCGGCCACGGCGGGGTGGCCGCGCCGTCCGCGAACCGTTTCGGCCATGTGAGCCCGACCACCGCGCAGCACGTGCGCGACGAGTTCGGCGACACGGTGCACGTGCTTGACGGCGGGCCGTCCGAGGTCGGCATCGAGTCGACGATCCTCGATCTGTCGCGCGGGTTTCCCGCGCTGCTGCGCCCGGGCCGCGTGACGCCCGCGGACATCGCCGACGTGCTCGGCGTCGCGCCGCGCCTGCCGGACGGCGGCGATGCGAGCGCGCCGCGCGCGTCGGGCACGCTGAAGGCGCACTACGCGCCGCGCACGCCGCTCGCGCTGCTGCCGTTCGAGTCGCTCGACGCGCTGCTCGCCGGCGCGCGCGCGGCCGGCGAACGCGTCGCGCTGGTCGCGCGCGCGTCGCGCGCGGGGCACTGGGCGGGCGAGGCGGGCGTGCACTTCGTCGCGGCGCCCGAGGATCCACACGCCTACGCGCGCGAGCTGTACGGGCTGCTGCGCGCGCTCGATCGCGCGCAGGTCGCGCGGATCCTGGTCGAGAAACTGCCGGACACGCCCGAGTGGATCGCGGTGAACGACCGGCTCGGCCGGGCCGCGGCCGCCTTCGAAGCACAGGCGTGAACGGCCGGCGCATCGTGCGCCGCCGCCAATGAAAAAGCCCGGGGCTCGCGCACCCGGGCTTTTTTTCGTCGCGCGATGCGGGCCGGCCGGCCCGCGCGCCCGGCTTACTTGCCGACGCCGCTTGCGGCGATCTGCTTCTCGACGTACTGCGCGTACAGCGCGTGCAGGTGCGTGGTCGGGTGGACCGTGTCGGCGAACATGTAGGTCTGGTCGGCGTTCGCGACCGTGTAGGTCTGCGGCGAGCAGAACAGCGAGGAGCCGTATGCGGTCGGCGAGGGCACGCCGGCCTTGGTCGCGGCGGCGATCATCGCCTGCAGGTTGCACGCGGTGCCGGTGTTCGACACCGAGAAGCCGTTCGACTGGTAGTTCGCGGTGATGCCGTCCTGCCACGTGAACACATCGACCACCGTCGCCTTGGTCGGGTCGACCTTGAGCGCCTGCAGCGTGCCGACGAGGGTCTGGTTGAACAGGCCCGACAGCTGCGTGAACGCGGCCTGCTGCGCGGGGCCGCCTTGCACCGCGAGCGGCGTGCCGCCGATATCCGGGATGTTCGACACGTACACGTGGGTCGCGCCCGACGCGACGATCTGCTGGACGACGCCCGCGAGCTGTTGCGCGGCGAGGCCGACCTGCTGCGCGGCCGCGACCTGCGCCGCCTGCGTGCCCGCGGCCTGCGCGACGGCTGCCTGGAAGAAGATGTCGTTCGCGCCGCCGTTGATCAGCACGATCTGGTTGGCGTTGAAGCTGCCGTACTGCTGCAGGTACTGCTGGACCTGGGTTGCGATCGGCACCGTGGTCGCCTGCGCATAGGACTGGTTCGGCGTGCCCGCGGGCGCATAGCCGATCCCCGGCTGCTGGGTCACGCGCGCGCCGCCCTGCGCGTAGCCGCGGCCGCCCGTCGCGGTCAGCGGAATGCCGAAGCCGCCCTGGTAGGCGGGCGTGAGCGTGTCGCCGTAGTACGTCGCGACCACCTGGGTCCACACCTGGCCCGGGTTCGTCGTGAAGCGGCCGCCGCCGAAACCGAGCTGGATCTGCGAATAGGTGCCGACGTCGGACAGGCTGTCGCCGAACGACACGACCTGCATCTTCACGCCGGACGGCGGGGTGTTGCTGGCGCCGCTGTTGTCGTCGCCGCCGCCGCAGGCCGCGAGCAGCGCGAACGAGGCGCATGCGAGCGCGATTTGCGCGGTGCGCAGCTTCGTACGGCCCGGTTGTTGTGTTTGTTTCATTCCTGCATCTCCTCGTAGATATGGCCTGACTTGCTTTGCTGCGCTCCGCTTTGTCTGCCGCGCCGCAGCCCGTGCCGGGCGGCGCGGCGGCCGTTGGCTGAAAACTGGTTAGGGTTCGCCGAGCGCCGCCCGTCCCGATGGGTCGGTCGGCGCCACGGTCGCGCGGGCGACCCGCGCATGATAAGCGCTCGCCCATTCGGGCGGGCCGAAAATCGCGCGCAGCTTGTCGCGCCACCCGTCGACCCGCCAGGCGTCGGCCGCCATCGAGCGCCATTCGTGGAAGGTCGCGACGAGCGGGTTGTTCGAGCGCAAGGGTTCGACGATGCCGTAGGCGGGCGGATCGCGCGGATCCTCTTCGACGAAGCTGTTGAACAGCCGGTCCCAGATCACCAGCACGCCCGCGTAGTTGCGGTCGATGTAGCGTGGATTGCGCGCATGGTGCGCGCGGTGGATCGACGGCGTGTTGAGCACGTATTCGAGCCAGCCGAGCTTCGGAATCGTCTGCGTGTGGACGAAGAACTGGAACGCGAGATTGATCAGCACGATGCCCACGATCTGCTGCGGCGGGAAGCCGAGGAACGCGAGCGGCAGCCAGAACGCCCACATGCCCGCGACCGGATACATCAGGCTCTGGCGCATCGCGGTGGAGAAGTTCAGGCGTTCGGACGAGTGGTGAACCACGTGGGCGGCCCACAGCCAGCGCACCCGGTGGCTGCAGCGGTGAAATACGTAGTACAGCAGATCTTGTGCAACGAACAGCAGCGCGAACGACAGCCAGCCGGCGTCCCACGTGAACAGCCGGTAGTGGGTGTAGCAGAAGGCGTAGACGGGGATCACGAACAGCCACGCGACCTTGTCGGCGGCCTGGTGCATGAGCGCGAGCGCGGCATTGCAGAGCGTGTCGCGCCAGTCGTAGAGGCGGGCGTCCGGGCGGGTGCGCGCCAGGTGCCACGCTTCCCAGCCGATGCAGATGAGAAAGACGGGCGCCAGCGCAAGCAGAAGCAATTCAACATTGAATTGCATGGACGTCTCCTCCTTTCCCCTGGCGGTGCTTTTATGCCGCTGATTCAGGCAAACAGGGTACGCAATCGAGGTGCCGGGCGCGAGCGGTTCCGTAGAAGGAGTATTCGGGGCAGGGTTTGTACCGAAGCCCCGTCCCGCGCGGTTCGAACGGGTGTTTGAGGCGGCGCGTGGAAGCGGTTCCGGCGCGCCGCGACCCGCGCGTTCAGCGCGGTCCCGCGTAGACCCATTCGAGCAGCGCGTCGTGCGCGGCGCGCGCGGCCTCCGCGTGGCCGTCGTTGATGAAGCTGACGACCACGTAGCTGGAACCGTCGGCCGATGCGACATAGCCGGCGATCGCGCGCACGTCGCGCAGCGTGCCGGTCTTGATGTGCGCGTTGCCGAGCACCGGCTGGTTGGTCAGGCGGTTCTTCATGGTGCCGTCGATGCCGGCGATCGGCAGCGAGTCGACGAACACCTGCGCGACCGGGCTCGCGTTCGCGGCCTGCAGCAGGCTGGCGAGCGACAGCGCGCTCACGTGCTCGTCGCGCGACAGGCCGGAGCCGTTGTCGAGCGCCAGCTCGGGCATCGCGATGCCGCTGCGCGCGAGGAACGCCTGGATCACCCGGCTCGACTGCTCGGTCGTCGCGGGCGGCTTGCCCGCGACCGCGCCGATCGTGAGGAACAGGTTGCGCGCCATCACGTTGTTGCTGTGCTTGTTGATGTCGTAGACGATGCTCGACAGCACCGGGCCGTGGTGGACCGCGACCGGCCGCGCGTCTCCCGGCACCACGCCCTCGCTGATCGCGCCGTTGAAGGTGCCGCCCGTCTGGCGCCACAGCGCGAGGAAGCCGCGCGCGAAGAAGGTCGTGTGGTTCAGCACGGCGAGGTTGGTCGTCATCGTGCCGCAGCGGCTCGGCAGGTTGCCGTTGAACGACGCGGTCAGCATGCCGTCCGCGCCGGCCGTCACGGCCGGCCGCGCGACGCCGCACGAGCCCTTGCCTTCCTGCAGCTGGTTGTCGATCGCGAGATCGGACAGCGGCGGCAGCACGTCGATCGCGACCGTGCCGCTGTCGGTCGGCGTGACCGTGAAGCTCAGCGACTTGAACGCGTACAGCAGCGCATCGGGGCCGACGTTGTACGGCGCGCTCGCGTCGTCGTCGAACGGCGGCAGGTCGCGCGTCGACGGCGCGAAGTAGCTCTTGTCGAGCACCAGCGCGCCGTCGATGTTGACGATGCCGGCGCGGCGGATCTTGTTGACGAGGTCGATCAGCTCCTCCGGCACGAGCTTGGGATCGCCGCTGCCCTTGATGTAGAGATTGCCGTGCAGCGTGCCGGCCGGGTCGATGCTGCCCGTGGCGTAGGCGCTCGTGCGCCAGCGGTAGCCGGGACCGAGGATCGACAGGCCGGAATAGGTGGTGACGAGCTTCATGGTCGACGCGGGCAGCATCGGTCGGCTCGCGTTCCACGACACGAGCGGATCGCGGTCGCCGATGCGCTCGATCACCACGCTCATGCTCGATGCCGGCACCCGTGCGCGCTGCAGCGCGCCGAGCACGCTGGCGGGCAGGATGTCGTGCGCGGTGGAGACGGCGGCCGGATAGCGCGGCGCCTTCTTGCGCGCATCGGCGGGCGTCGCGAACGCGAGCGCGGCGCAGGCGGCGAGCGCCGCCGCGCAGCGCAGCGCGGCGCGCGCGCGGCGCGGTGGGACGGAACGGGCGGAGGGCTTCATCGGGGCGGTTCGGAGGACGGACGACATGCGGGAATCAGGTGGCGCGCCGGCGGCGCAAAGCGCTCATTGTAGAGACTCGCGGCGGGTTCCGACGAAATTGCCGCCCGGGGGCGTCGGCGGGGCCCCGCGCGGCGCTACAATGAGCGCCATTGTCGATGCAGGGTGGACCCCAGTCAGGATGCGAATACTGCTAGTCGAAGACGACCGGATGATCGCCGAGGGCGTGCGCAAGGCGCTCAAGAGCGACGGCTGCGCGGTCGACTGGGTGGAGGACGGCGAGGCCGCGCTGACGGCGCTCGGCGGCGAAGCTTACGATCTGCTGCTGCTCGATCTCGGCCTGCCGAAACGCGACGGGATCGACGTGCTGCGCACGCTGCGCGCACGCGGGCTGATGCTGCCGGTGCTGATCCTCACTGCGCGCGACGCGGTGGCCGATCGCGTGAAGGGCCTCGATGCGGGCGCGGACGACTACCTCGTGAAGCCGTTCGACCTCGACGAGCTGGGCGCGCGGATGCGCGCGCTGATCCGCCGCCAGGCGGGCCGCAGCGAATCGCTGATCCGCCACGGCGCGCTGACGCTCGATCCCGCCTCGCACCAGGTGACGCTCGACGGCGCGCCGGTCGCGCTGTCCGCGCGCGAGTTCGCGCTGCTCGAGGCGCTGCTCGCGCGTCCGGGCGCGGTGCTGTCGAAGAGCCAGCTCGAGGAGAAGATGTACGGCTGGGGCGAGGAGATCGGCAGCAATACCGTCGAGGTCTATATCCATGCGCTGCGCAAGAAGCTCGGCTCGGACCTGATCCGCAACGTGCGCGGGCTGGGCTACATGGTCGTGAAGGAAGCGTAGCGCGTGAGGTCGATTCGTCATCAATTGCTGGTTTGGCTGCTCGCGATCGTGGTGGCCGGGGTCGGCATCGCCGGCTGGCTGATCTACCGCCAGGCGCTCGCCGAGGCGAACGAACTGTTCGACTACCAGCTCCAGGAAATCGCCGCCGCGCTGCCGTCGGAACCGTTCTCGCAGGTGTTCGGCTCGCGCACCAACGGCGACGAAGGGATCGTGATCCAGATCTGGAATCGCAACGGCGTGCTCATGTATTTCTCGCATCCGCGCGCGCCGATCGCGCCGCGCGCCGAGCTGGGTTTCTCGACCGAACGCACCGAGCGCGGCGAGTGGCGCGTGTACGGCGCGATCGTCGGCGACAACGTGGTGCAGCTCGCGCAGCCGCTGTCGGTGCGCAACCGGCTCGCGGCGAACGTCGCGCTGCGCACGCTGTGGCCGCTGATCGTGCTGCTGCCGTTCCTGGGCGCGGCCGTGTGGATGATCGTCGGGCGCGGGCTCGCGCCGCTCGGCCGCGTCACGCGCGCGGTCGAGGCGCGCCGGCCGGAGGCGCTCGACGCGCTGCCGGACGCCGGCCTGCCGCTCGAGGTGCAGCCGCTCGTGCGCGCGCTGAACCGGCTGCTCGCGCGGCTGTCGGCCGCGCTCGACACGCAGAAGGCCTTCGTCGCGGACGCCGCGCACGAACTGCGCACGCCGCTCGCGGCGGTGCAGATCCAGGCGCAGCTCGTCGCGCGCGCGCAGGACGACGCCACGCGCCGCGAGGCGATCGCCGACTTGCAGAGCGGCGTCACGCGCGCGAACCGGCTCGCCGAGCAGTTGCTCGCGCTCGCGCGCGCGGAACCGGACGGCGCGGCGATCCGCGAGCCGGTCGACCTGCCGGCTTTGCTGGCCGATTGCGTGGCGGCCTATGCGCCGCTCGCGCAGCGCCGCGACATCGACCTCGGCCTCGAGGAGGTGCAGCCGGCCAAGGTGCTCGCCGATCCGGCCGCGCTGCGCGTGATGTTCGGCAACCTGCTCGACAATGCGGTGAAGTACACGCCGGACGGCGGGCGGATCGATGTGTCGCTGACCGCCGACGCCACCGGCCGGGCGAGCGTGCGGATCGGCGACAGCGGCCCGGGGATCCCGGCCGACGAGCGCGAGCGCGTGTTCGACCGCTTCTATCGCGATTCGTCGGCGCGCGCGCGCACGGACGTCTCCGGCAGCGGCCTCGGGCTCGCGATCGTCAAGCGGGTGGCGGCGCAGCAGGGCGCGACGGTGAGCCTGGGCGAGGCCTCGGCGGGCGGCCTGCAGGTGAGCGTGGAGTTTCGTCGGGCCGCGTAGGCCGGGCCGCGTAGGCCGGCCTCCTCGCTCCACGCGCGCGATCGCCCTTGAGTCGCCCTCGCGTTCGGTTAAGCCTCCTTTAAGGCAGCGTCGTTACGCTGCCTGTCAACAAAGAGGAGGTCAGTCGATGAATACCCGATTCCTGGCGCGTGGAGCCATTGCCGTCGCGGTCGCGGCGGCGCTCTCGGCCGGCTATGTCGCCGGCACCCGTCATGCCGATCCGCAGATCATCACGCCCGCGGCCGCCGCGGCGCTGATGCCGGCCGAGGCGGCGGCGAAGACCGGCATCCCCGATTTTTCGGGGCTCGTGGAAACCTATGGGCCGGCGGTCGTGAACATCAGCGCGAAGCACATGGTGAAGCAGGTTGCGCAGCGCGGCGTCCCGCAGCTGCCGATCGACCCGAGCGATCCGTTCTACCAGTTCTTCCGGCATTTCTACGGCCAGATCCCCGGCATGGGCGGCGGCGCGCAGCCGAACGACCAGCCGAGCGCGAGCCTGGGCTCGGGCTTCGTCGTCAGCCCGGACGGCTACATCCTGACCAACGCGCACGTGATCGACGGCGCGAACGTCGTCACCGTGCGGCTGACCGACAAGCGCGAATACCGCGCGAAGGTGATCGGCGCCGACAAGCAGTCCGACGTCGCGGTGCTGAAGATCGACGCGACCGGCCTGCCGACCGTCAAGATCGGCGATCCGTCGCAGAGCAAGGTCGGTCAGTGGGTGGTCGCGATCGGCTCGCCGTACGGTTTCGACAACACGGTCACGTCGGGCATCATCAGCGCCAAGTCGCGCTCGCTGCCGGACGAGAACTACACGCCGTTCATCCAGACCGACGTGCCGGTCAATCCCGGCAACTCGGGCGGCCCGCTGTTCAACCTGAACGGCGAGGTGATCGGCATCAATTCGATGATCTACTCGCAGACGGGCGGCTTCCAGGGCCTGTCGTTCGCGATTCCGATCAACGAGGCGATCAAGGTCAAGGACGAGCTGGTGAAGACCGGCCACGTGAGCCGCGGCCGGCTCGGCGTCGCGGTGCAGGCGCTGAACCAGACGCTCGCCAGCTCGTTCGGGCTCGCCAAGCCGGACGGCGCGCTCGTCAGCTCGGTCGACCCGAAGGGGCCGGCCGCCAAGGCGGGGCTGCAGCCGGGCGACGTGATCCTGTCCGTGAACGGCGCGCCGGTGACCGATTCGACCATGCTGCCGTCGCAGATCGCGGGCATGAAGCCGGGCAGCCGGGCGGACCTGCAGATCTGGCGCGACAAGGGCAAGAAGAATGTTACTGTGACGCTCGCGTCGCTGGGTGACGGCCAGTCGTCCGCCAGCGCCGACACGCCGGTCGAGCAGGGGCGCCTGGGCGTCGCGGTCCGGCCGCTGAGCCCGCAGGAGCGCAACGCGACCTCGCTCACCCACGGCCTGATCGTGCAGCAGTCGAACGGTCCGGCCGCGAGCGCCGGGATCCAGCCCGGCGACGTGATCCTCGCCGTGAACGGCCGGCCGGTCACGAGCGCCGATCAGTTGCGCGACGCCGTCAAGAATGCCGGCAACAGCCTCGCGCTGCTGATCCAGCGCGACGACGCGCAGATCTTCGTGCCGGTCGACCTCGGCTGACCGGCGCGGCGGTCCCGCCGCGGCGGGGCCGCCGATCTTCAAGGAGAACCATCATGCAACAGCTACGCATGTCGAAGTACCTGGCCGCGATGGTGCTGGCGCTGGGCGTCGCGGGCGCGGCCCATGCGCAGTCGGGCCTGCCGCCCGCGCATCAGCAAGGCGCCGTAAGCTTCGTGTCGGGTGGGGTGGGGCAGGACGAATCCACCGCGTTCGAGCGCAACGAAGGCCACTGGCCGCTCGCGCTGCGCTTCACCGGGGCGGGCGGCGAGTTCCTCGCGGACGTGCACGTGTCCGTCAGCGATGCGAAGGGGGTCGAGGTCCTGAAGACCGATGCGCGCGGTCCGTTCATGCTGGTGAAGCTCGCGCCGGGCCGCTACACGGTCCGGGCGACCTACAACGGCAAGGCGCAGAGCCGCGAGATCCGGGTGCCGGACACGGGCGGCGTGAAGGAAGCGTTCTCGTGGGCCGCGCAATAGTGGTCCCGCCGCCACGCGATACGCGCAATTCGGCAAGGTTTCGCCGATAATGAAAGCCACGGCCTGGGCCGTGGCTTTTTCGTTTCCGGCGCCCGCCGCGCCGCAGGGGATTCCGATGTCCGACGCCGCCAGCCTTCGCATCGAGATCGTGCCGAACCGTCACCGGGTGCGGGTCATCCACCGCGGCATCACCTATGCCGATTCGACCCGGGCGCTGACGGTCCGTCAAGCGGGTTCTCCCGACGTGCATTACCTGCCAAGAAGCGATATCAATATGAAGCGGCTCGCACCGTCCGGGCACGCGACCCAATGCGGCGCCAAGGGCGAGGCGCGCTATTTTCACCTCCAGACGGAAGACGGCGTGATCGAGAATGCCGCCTGGAGCTACGAGGAGCCGCTGGATGCGGCGCAGCCGATCCGTCTGTACGTGGCGTTCCACGCCGACCGGGTCGATCGGATCGACGAAACATCCTGAACGGACACGGGCTCATCGGGGAAGGTTCATGGAACTGAACGACGCGTTGCGTATTCCATTGCCGCCGTCGGTCGTGTGGTCGGCGTTGCAGGATCTCGCGCTGTTGCGCGCGAGCCTCGACCATTGCGAGGCGTTCGCCCGGCTCGCGCACGACGAGTACGCGCTCGCCCTGACGGTGCCGCTCGGTCCCCTGCGCGCGCACTACGACGTCCGCGCGCACGTCGCGGGCCAGCAGGCGGGCGAGGCCGGGCAGATCCGCCGGATGCTGAACTTCAAGGCCCGCGCCGACGGGCTCGGCGCGTTGCGCGGCCAGCTCGACCTGATGCTGGCGCCGGACGGCGCGGACGGCACCCGGATCGAATACGTGGTCTGGGCGACCGCTTCCGGGCCGCTCGCCGAACTGCCCGGCCGGCAGATCAAGAACGCGCTGCACGAGCTGGCCGACGACTTCTTCACCGAATTCTGCGCGGTCGTGCAGGCCAAGCACGGCCTGGCGCCGAATCTCGCGCGCGGCATCCAGCCGCGCCGCCAGCATGTGTTCCTGCGCCCGTCGACGTTCGTCGGCGCGGCGCGCCGTCCCCACGCGCAGCATCTGAGCGGCGCGCTGTCCGGGCGCGCCGCGGGCGCGCTCCATCATCGCGAATCGAACCCCGTGCCGCTGTGGGCGTGGGCCGTGATGATCGTCTTCGTCGCGCTGCTGCTCTACGCGGCGCGCTGGTTCAACGGCAGCTGAAGGCCGACCGTGCGCTCAGGTGGGGTCGCGGCGCAAGGCCGGGCTCAGGTGCAGCATGTCGAAGCACGCGTCGACGAGCTTTTCCGCATGCTGCTCCGCATCGATCTCGTCCGGCAGCATCAGCATGTCGCGCACGAAGCCCGACACCAGCGTGTGCAGCATCAGCGCCGCGCGCCAGGTGTCGAGGGTCGCGGGCAGATCGCCGTCCGCCACCGCCCGGGCGAGATCCGCATCGATGTTGTGCAGCGCCTCGCTCATGCCCGCGCGGTTGCGCTGCAGCAGCGGCTCCAGGTCGGCCACGTACTCGCACTTCATGAACAGGATGCTGAACACGCGCCGCAGCTGCGGCTCGCGTGCGACGCCGAGCAGGCACCAGACCAGGATCTTGCGGATCCGGCCGAGCGGATCGGCGCGCGCGACGCTGTCCTTCGACTTCAGCTCGTCGATCGGCAGGAAAACCCGCGCGAACATCGCGTCGAACAGCTCGCCCTTGTTCGCGAAGTGCCAGTAGATCGCGCCGCGCGTCACGCCGGCATGCTGGGCGATGTCGGCGAGCGAGGTGTGCGACACGCCTTTCTCGAAAAAGACGTGCTCGGCGCTGTCGAGGATGCGGTCGCGCGTGGCGAGCGCTTCCTCCTTGGTACGTCTGACCATTCGCTAGCCTGTAGTGGGCGACGGCGGCCTGGGCGCGCCGTCGGGTCGGGCGCCGCCGCGCGGCCCCCGGGTTGTGTGTAACTGTCGGTAAATTGTAAAAGTTTGTGCGGCGCGGAAAGGTCTTTTACATACAATCATGAATGTATATACAATACCATCCCACGATCGAATGACCCAAGCAGCAATCGGTTAATATCGGATCCTGCTGATATCCCCCCCAACTCGCGCCGCCTGTTTCTCCGGCGCGTTCTCCGGCACGGTCCTTACGTGCCGTTGCTGTATCTGCAGTCCAAGCAAGATAAGCATTCGATCACGCGCCGCAAGGCGCATTCGTGTTGTGTCCCCGAGGGCCTGCACTCAATCCAATTGTTACAAACGAGGTCGCTCCATGCGCGTCGAACGGGTTCCATACCGCTTAATCACTGTCGCGACGGCAGCCGTATTCCTTGCCGCGTGCGGGAAGAAGGAAACGGCACCGCCCCAGCAAACGCCGGAAGTCGGCGTAGTCACCGTCCAACCGCAGACGGTACCGGTCGTCACCGAGCTGCCGGGCCGCACGAGTGCGTACCTGGTCGCGCAGGTGCGCGCGCGGGTGGACGGGATCGTGCTGCGCCGGGAGTTCGTGGAAGGCACGAACGTGAAGGCGGGCCAGCGGCTGTACAAGATCGATCCGGCGCCGTACATCGCGGCGCTGAACAGCGCGAAGGCGGCGCTCGCGAAGGCGGAAGCGAACCTGGCGACGCAGAACGCGCTGGCGGCGCGCTACAAGGTGCTGGTGGCGGCGAACGCGGTGAGCAAGCAGGATTACGACAACGCGGTGGCGACGCAGGGCCAGGCCGCGGCGGACGTGGCCTCGGGCAAGGCGGCGGTGGATACGGCGCAGATCAATCTGGGCTACACGGACGTCACCTCGCCGATCACCGGCCGGGTCGGGATCTCGCAGGTGACGCCGGGCGCGTACGTGCAGGCGAGCCAGGCGACCCTGATGTCGACGGTGCAGCAGCTGGATCAGGTGTACGTGGACCTGACGCAATCGAGCCTCGAAGGGCTGAAGCTGCGGCAGGACGTGCAGAGCGGCCGTCTGAAGACAAGCGGCCCGGGCGCGGCGAAGGTGACGCTGATCCTGGAAGACGGCAAGCCGTACTCGGAGTCGGGGAAGCTGCAGTTCTCGGACGTGACGGTGGACCAGACGACGGGCTCGGTGACGATCCGGGCGATCTTCCCGAACAAGGACGGCGTGCTGCTGCCGGGGATGTTCGTGCGTGCGCACATCGAGGAAGGGGTGAACGACAACGCGTACCTGGTGCCGCAGATCGGCGTGACGCATGACCAGAAGGGTCAGGCGGTGGCGCTGGTGGTGACGGCGGAGAACAAGGTGGCGCCGCATCCGCTGGTGACGACGGGGATGCATGGCCAGAACTGGGTGGTCGAGGGCGGTCTGCAACCGGGCGACCGGGTGATCGTGCAAGGGATCGACAAGGTCCGGCCGGGGATGACGGTCAAGACGGTGCCGGCGGCGTTGCCGCAGGCGGCGGATGACACGGCATCGGCACAGGGTGCGGCGAACGCCGCGGCAGGTGCATCCGGCGCATCGGCGGCGACGCCGGCAAGCGTCGCGTCGGGCGCGCAGCAATAACAGGGGGCCTGTTTCATGGCAAAGTTTTTTATCGATCGCCCGATCTTTGCGTGGGTGATCGCCATCATCCTGATGCTGGCTGGGGTGGCGGCGATCTTCACGTTGCCGATCGCGCAGTATCCGACGATCGCCCCGCCGTCGATCCAGATCACGGCGAACTACCCGGGTGCTTCCGCGAAGACGGTGGAAGACACGGTGACGCAGGTGGTCGAACAGCAGATGAGCGGTCTCGACAACTTCCTGTACATGTCGTCGACGAGTGACGATTCCGGTACGGCCACCATCACGCTGACCTTCTCGCCGGGCACCAACGCGGACATCGCGCAGGTGCAGGTGCAGAACAAGCTGTCGCTCGCGACGCCGAACCTGCCGCAGGTGGTGCAGCAGCTCGGCCTGTCGGTGACGAAGTCGAGCAGCAGCTTCCTGCTGGTGCTCGCGTTCACGTCCGAAGACGGCAGCATGAACCGCTACGACCTCGCGAACTACGTCGCGTCGCACGTGAAGGATCCGATCAGCCGTCTGAACGGCGTCGGCACCGTCACGCTGTTCGGCTCGCAGTACGCGATGCGGGTCTGGCTCGATCCGAACCGGCTGAACAACTATGGCCTCACGCCGGTCGACGTGACGAACGCGATCAGCGCGCAGAACGTGCAGGTCGCGGGCGGCCAGCTCGGCGGCACGCCGGCGAAGCCGGGCACCGTGCTGCAGGCGACGATCACCGAGGCGACGCTGCTGCGCACGCCGGAGGAGTTCGGCAACATCCTGCTGAAGGTCAACCAGGACGGCTCGCAGGTTCGCCTGAAGGATGTCGGGCGCGTGGCGCTCGGCGCGGAAAACTACAACTTCGACACCCGCTACAACGGCAAGGCGAGCGCGGCGCTGGGGATCCAGCTCGCGACCAACGCGAATGCGCTCGCGACCGCGAAGGCGGTGCGTCAGCAGGTCGACGAACTGTCGAAGTACTTCCCGCACGGCCTGACGGTGTCGTATCCGTATGACACGACGCCGTTCGTGAAGCTGTCGATCGAGGAAGTGGTCAAGACGCTGCTCGAAGGCATCGTGCTGGTGTTCCTCGTGATGTACCTGTTCCTGCAGAACCTGCGGGCGACGATCATCCCGACGATCGCGGTGCCGGTGGTGCTGCTGGGCACGTTCGCGGTCATGTCGCTCGTGGGCTTCTCGATCAACACGCTGTCGATGTTCGGGCTCGTGCTGGCGATCGGTCTATTGGTCGACGATGCGATCGTGGTGGTGGAGAACGTCGAGCGGGTGATGGCGGAAGAGGGCTTGTCACCGAAGGAGGCGACCAAGAAGGCGATGGGCCAGATCACGGGCGCGCTCGTCGGCGTGGCGCTCGTGCTGTCGGCGGTGTTCGTGCCGGTGGCGTTCTCGGGCGGCTCGGTGGGCGCGATTTACCGGCAGTTCTCGCTGACGATCGTGTCGGCGATGGTGCTGTCGGTGCTGGTCGCGTTGATTCTGACGCCGGCCCTGTGCGCGACGCTCCTCAAGCCGATCCCGAAGGGCCATCACGAGCAGAAGAAGGGCTTCTTCGGCTGGTTCAACAAGACCTTCGACCGCAGCCGCGAGAAGTACCACGTCGGCGTGCACCACGTGATCAAGCGCTCGGGCCGCTGGATGGTCATCTATCTGGTCGTGATCGTCGCGGTCGGGCTGCTGTTCGTGCGCCTGCCGAAGTCGTTCCTGCCGGATGAGGATCAGGGCCTGATGTTCGTGATCGTGCAGACTCCGTCGGGTTCGACGCAGGAAACCACGGCGCGCACGCTCGAGAACATCTCGAACTACCTGCTGACCGACGAGAAGGAAATCGTCGACTCCGCGTTCACGGTGAACGGCTTCAGCTTCGCGGGCCGCGGCCAGAACTCGGGTCTCGTGTTCGTCCGCCTGAAGGATTACGCGCAGCGTCAGCATGCGAACCAGAAGGTGCAGGCGCTGATCGGCCGGATGTTCGGCCGCTACGCGGGCTACAAGGATGCGCTCGTGATTCCGTTCAATCCGCCCTCGATTCCGGAACTCGGCACGGCCGCCGGCTTCGACTTCGAGCTGACGGACAACGCGGGTCTCGGCCACGATGTGCTGATGGCTGCGCGCAACCAGTTGCTCGGGATGGCAGCCAAGGATCCGACGCTGCGGGGCGTGCGTCCGAACGGCCTGAACGATACGCCGCAGTACAAGGTGAACATCGATCGCGAGAAGGCGAACGCGCTTGGCGTCACCGCGGCGAACATCGACCAGTCGTTCAACATCGCCTGGGGTTCGAGCTATGTGAACAACTTCCTCGACACCGACGGCCGGATCAAGAAGGTCTACGTGCAGGCCGACGCGCCGTTCCGGATGTCGCCGGAAGACCTGTACATCTGGTACGTGCGCAACAGCACGGGCACCATGGTGCCGTTCAGCGCGTTCGCATCGGGCCAGTGGACCTACGGTTCGCCGAAGCTCGAGCGCTACAACGGCATCTCGGCGATGGAAATCCAGGGCCAGGCCTCACCGGGCAAGTCGACCGGTCAGGCGATGGCGGCGATGGAAGCGCTCGCGAAGAAGCTGCCGGAAGGCATCGGCTATTCGTGGACGGGCCTGTCGTTCCAGGAAATCCAGTCGGGTTCGCAGGCGCCGATCCTGTACGCGATCTCGATCCTCGTGGTGTTCCTGTGTCTGGCCGCGCTGTATGAAAGCTGGTCGATCCCGTTCTCGGTGATCATGGTGGTGCCGCTCGGCGTGATCGGGGCACTGCTGGCGGCGACGCTGCGCGGGCTCGAGAACGACGTGTTCTTCCAGGTGGGGCTGTTGACCACGGTGGGCTTGTCGGCGAAGAACGCGATCCTGATCGTCGAGTTCGCGCGCGAGTTGCAGACGACCGAGAAGATGGGGCCGATCGAGGCCGCGCTGGAAGCGGCGCGGCTGCGGCTGCGCCCGATCCTGATGACGTCGCTGGCGTTCATCCTGGGCGTGCTGCCGCTCGCGATCAGCAACGGCGCGGGCTCGGCGAGCCAGCACGCGATCGGCACGGGCGTGATCGGCGGGATGATCACGGCGACCTTCCTCGCGATTTTCATGATCCCGATGTTCTTCGTGAAGGTGCGGGCGGTGTTCAGCGGCGAGAAGGAAGACGTCGACGAGGCGCTGCGTCTGGCGCAGGAACACGCGCATCACGAACAGAAGCCGGAAGACGGCGACGACGCAGGCAGGAAGGGACAGTGATGATGCAAAAACATGCATTGACCGCATTGGCGGTGGCGCTCTTCGCGAGCGGGTGCACGATGGCGCCGCATTACCAGCGACCGGAGGCGCCCGTGTCGGGCGCGTTCCCGAGCGACGGCGTGTATGCGACGCAGCCGGGCGCGACGGGCGCGCGCAGTGCGAACGGGCAGGCGGCGACCGAGATCGGCTGGCGCAACTTCTTCACCGATCCGCGGCTGCAGCGGCTGATCGAGATCGCGCTGAAGAACAACCGCGACCTGCGGGTGTCGGTGCTGAACATCGAGGCGGCGCGCGCGCAGTATCAGATCACGCGCGCGGGCCTGTTCCCGGCGATCGATGCCACGGGCACCGGCAATCGCCAGCGTCTGCCGAATGCGCTGACCTCGGTGCCGGGCCAGAACATCACGACGACCTACAACGTGGGCTTGTCCGCGTCGTGGGAGTTGGACCTGTTCGGCCGGATCCAGAGCTTGAAGGACCAGGCGCTCGCGCAGTACCTGTCGACGTCGTATGCGCGGCAGGCGAGCGAGATCTCGCTCGTGGCGCAGATCGCGGACCAGTACCTGACGGTGTTGTCGAACGACGACCTGCTCGCGGTGACGGAAGGCACGCTGAAGACGGCGCAGGAATCGTATCGGCTGACGAAGCTGCAGTTCGACAACGGCACGGGTTCCGAACTGGACCTGCGGCAGGCGCAGACGGTCGTCGAACAGGCGCTCTCGAACCAGCAGGCGCAGGCGCGTGCACGGGCGCAAACCGTGAACATGCTGGTGCAGCTGGTGGGCGAGCCGCTGCCGGACGATCTGCCGGCGGGTTTGCCGCTGAACGCGCAGAACCTGTTGACGGACGTGCCGGCG
The DNA here is from genome assembly GCF_058803765.1 of Burkholderia sp. GW821-FHT14F03. Classification (NCBI taxonomy): domain Bacteria; kingdom Pseudomonadati; phylum Pseudomonadota; class Betaproteobacteria; order Burkholderiales; family Burkholderiaceae; genus Burkholderia; species Burkholderia sp. GW821-FHT14F03. Next base: position 169,993 of record NZ_JBXAPG010000005.1, on the reverse strand, counting down.
GGCCTGCCCTCGGAACTGCTGACGCGGCGTCCGGACATCATGCAGGCGGAGCAGGCGCTGCGCGCGGCGAACGCGAACATCGGCGCGGCGCGCGCGGCGTTCTTCCCGAAGATCTCGCTGACGGCGGCGTTCGGCACGGCGAGCCCGACGCTGGGCGGCCTGTTCAAGGCCGGCACGGCGGCGTGGTCGTTCGCGCCGAACATCGCGCTGCCGATCTTCGAGGGTGGGCAGAACATCGCGAACCTGAACCTGGCGAACGTGCAGAAGCGGATCGAGATCGCGAACTACGAGAAGGCGATCCAGTCGGCGTTCCGGGAAGTGTCGGACGGGCTGGCGGCGCGCGGCACGTACGACCAGCAGATCGCGGCGCTGGAGCGCAACGAGCACGCGCAGCAGCGGCGTTTCGATCTGTCGGACCTGCGTTACAAGAACGGGGTGGACAACTACCTGTCGGTGCTGACCGCGCAGACGGACCTGTACAACGCGCAGCAGGCGCTGATCAACGCGCGGCTCGCACGCTGGACCAACCTGGTGGATCTGTACCGGGCGCTCGGCGGCGGGTGGATCGAGCGGGCGGGCGACGCGCCGCGTCCGGCCGATGCGCCGGTCGACTACGGCACCGCGACCGCGCCCAAGCCGGCTTCGCAGACCGCGACGACGGGCTGAACGCGGCCGTCGCGACAGGCGGCGCGGTCGGGCTGTCTGTTTCGCGGGGGGCCCGGGCGACCGGTTCAACGCCACGGCTTTTGCCGTGGCGTTTTTCCTTGTGGGTCGCTCGTGCGTCGATGCGGTGGCGGGTCGCGGCGAGGGGGGCGCAATCGTCGAGATCGGCGCGACGCCAGGACAAGGCCGTCGCGCCGATTCCCGGTCCGGCGATGAGGCGCCTGGTCAATCCGATCGTGGGCCTTGGCCGTGACGGGAGAGAGGCGGGCGCGGTGGGTGGGCGCAGGACCGGCCGCGGTGTCCTCCGGCCCGACGACGAAGCCGCGAGGCGGGTTCAGCGGCGAGACGGCATGACGACGGCAAGGTGCCGCGCTTTCCGCGCACGGTGTGCCGCGGCGTGCGCGCCGCCGCGTCGGCCATCGGATAAAAAAACGCCACGGCTGCCCGTGGCGTTTTTCACATCGCAGCCGGCGTCGCGCGTCAATGCAGGTCGACCGGCCGTCCGTCGAAATCGTGTCCCGCGCGACGGATCTCGCATTTGGCGTCCTTCTCGCCCTTCACGCCGTTGAACACGAGATTCAGGAGCACGGCCGACACCGACGCGAGCAGGATCCCGCTGTGAAGAATCGGGGCGAACGCGCTGGGCATCTTCGCGAAGAAACCGGGCGACACGACCGGCACGAGACCGAGGCCGATGCTCACCGCGACGATGAACAGGTTGTTGTGGTTGCCGACGAAATCGACCTTCGACAGCACCTTGATGCCGTTCGCCGCGACCATCCCGAACATCACGATGCCCGCGCCGCCGAGCACGAACGAGGGCACCGACGCGACCACCTGCGCCATCTTCGGAAACAGGCCGAGCAGCACCAGCAGCACGCCGCCCGTGGCGCACACGTAGCGGCTTTTCACGCCCGTCACGCCGATCAGGCCGACGTTCTGCGAGAACGAGGTGTGCGGGAACGAGTTGAAGATCCCGCCGATCAGCGTGCCGAGGCCGTCGACGCGCAGCCCGCGCACGAGGCGTTCCTGGTCGACCGGCCGTTCGACCATGTCGCCCACGGCGAGGAACATGCCGGTCGATTCGATGAAGGTGACGAACATCACGATCACCATCGTCGCGATCGACAGCGGATCGAAGTGCGGCAGTCCGAAGTGGAACGGCATCACGAAGCCGACCCACGGCGCGCTCGCGACGCCGTCGGTGTTCACCCGGCCGAGCGCGAACGCGAGGCCGAAGCCGGCGACGATGCCGAGCAGCACCGAGATGTTCGCGACGAAGCCGCGCCCGAACTTGTTGATCAGCAGGATGATCGCGAGCACCAGCAGCGACAGGCCGAGGTACACGGGATTGCCGTAGTCGGGGTTGCCGACGCCGCCCGCCGCCCAGTTGATCCCGACTTCCATCAGCGACAGCCCGATCACCGAGATCACCGTGCCGACCACGACGGGTGGAAAGAAACGCAGCAGCTTGCCGATCACGGGCGCGAGCACGATGCCGATCACGCCGGCCGCGATGGTCGAGCCGAAGATGTCGAGGATGCCGAGGCCGGGATTGGTGCCGATCGCGATCATCGGCCCGACGGCCGCGAACGTGCAGCCCATGATCACCGGCAGGCGGATGCCGAAGATCCACAGGCCGAGGGTCTGGATCAGCGTGGCGATGCCGCACGCGAACAGGTCCGCGCTGATCAGGAACGCGATCTGGTCTTTGGGCAGCTTGAGTGCGCCGCCGACGATGAGCGGCACGGCGACCGCGCCGGCGTACATGACGAGCACGTGTTGCAGGCCCAGCGTCAACAACTTGCCGGACGGCAACACCTCGTCGCACGGATGGACCGTGTTCGATTGCATCTGTCTCACTCCATGATCTTGTTTTCTGGATGACACGAAGTTATGCGCATTGCCGGTCCGCAACAAGAGTACTGGGTTCTATTCCGCTCTTTGCAGCAGTGATATGCGCGTTTCGCGCGAGTAAGCAGTGGAATCATGGGCGACGGGCGGTGGCTGTGAGGTTCAGGGTTTTTATAGCCGTCCAAAAATGCCGGGAGCGTCCCGCCAAATATCGCGGGGTTTATGGTGTGTATTGGGAAGGCCGCATAGTGGGTTTGCGCGGGGGGCGCGCGGCGCGCGGGGTTAACCCGCGCAAGCCGTTCTCGCAGCAGGGTTGCACCGCTGCGGGACGATAATGGGGATTGAGTAAGTCAGGGCGATAGGCAACGCGCGACGACGTGCTCGCTTGAGCAACGCGACGTTGGCCTGGATCCGCTAGGACTTTGCGCGTCGGCGGCGCAGGAGGTGCCGGAACAGCCACGTCATGCAGAGCACGATGGCGAGAGACACGGCCAGGTGGACGAGAAGAACCAGGTCGTCACCCGCCTCGCCATCCCAGAATCCCGGTACATGGCTGAAGATCCAGATCCACATGCTTTCGGAGATCGGCAGGGTGAAGGCGGGATGATTCAGACAGAGCCACGCCAGGAGCAGGGTCGCACCCGCGATCCACAGCGTGAAGGCGACGAAGCGGAGTCCATTTTTCATCGGACCGTCACCCGCCCGTACATCTGGAGTTGCGTGCCAGGGATAACGGTGGTGCGTTGGCCTTTGAGGATGCGCCGCACTCGGTAGAAATCGATGCTGCGCTCAAGCGTAATACAGCCTTCGCTGATACCTAAATTTCCTTTGGGGTGCAGCCGGAACTGACCACGCCGAACGCGATTGCAGAAAACCTCGTCGTCAATTTTTCCGTCGATCGCGTAGAGGGCAAACCTGTCGCGCTTATCGTTGAACAGTTCCTTGAGTTGGCCCAGCATGCCGCCGGACTGACGATCGAGGACGTAGTAAGTACCAGGGGGAATGGGGCCTAAGTGCGGAATGCGGGCGGAGCGCCGCTGATTTCGGTGGCGATCCATACCGGAGAATGCCGGAAACGAAAGTGAACCGCGTTTCAGGCTGCTCATGTTTTCCCCGTTCAGCTTGAACGAACATTCGACCATCGTATCGTCCACTCCTCCACGTGGGCGGGTCGAAGACAGACGACCCGCAAGGCGTGGACTATGTGATCCGGCTGAAGGGCGGTCTATGAGCCTTGTCTGAAATGCGAGCAGCCTGCGATCGATCCGGCTCGCCGGCTGCCTCCCGCACGCGTCAGCCGCGCCGCCGCCCGAGCAGGCTGAGCCCGTACGCGAGCGCCGACAGCGCGGTGATCCAGAAGCTGGTCGGCCAGTCGGTGTAGTACGCGAGCGTGATGCCGAGCCACGCCTGGGCGAGCGCGAGGAGCGCCGCGAGCCAGACGCCCGTCGACAGGCGCGTCGCGAGGTTCTGCGCGGCGGCGGCCGGCCCGACCAGCAGCGTGAACACCAGCAGCACGCCGACGATCTGCGTGCACGCGGCGACGGCCAGCGCGCAGATCGCGAGGAACAGCACCGACACGCGGCGCAGCGACACGCCCTTCGCCTCGGCCAGCTCGGGTTGCAGCGAGGCGAACAGCAGCGGCCGCATGATCGCGGCGAGCGCGACGAGGCTGACCGCGCCGATGCCGGCGAGCACGGCGAGCGTCGCGCGGCTCACGCCGAGCACGTTGCCGAACAGCAGCGCGGTGACCTGGGTCGCATAGCTCGTGTAGAAGTGCAGGAACAGCAGGCCGCAGCCGAGCGCGACCGACAGCGTGACGCCGATCGCGACGTCGCGGCCCGCGAGCCGTTCGCCGAGCGCGCCCATGCCGACGCCCGCGGCGAGCGTGAAGCCCACCATGCCCCAGATCGGCGAGATGCCGAGCAGCACCGCGCCCGTCGCGCCAGTGAAGCCGACGTGCGACAGCGCGTGGCCCGCAAAGGTCTGGCCGCGCAGCACGAGGAAGTAGCCGACCACGCCCGCGAGCACCGCGACGATGCCCGCCGCCGCGAACGCGTTGACCATGAATTCGTACTCAAACATCGTGTGCGTGTCCGTCGTGGGGATGGGCGTGACCGTGCGCGTGCGCGCCGTCGTCTTCGTGTTCGTGGTCGTGCTTCTCGACTTCGACGTCGCCCGACATCACGAAGATGCGGCCGTTGACGCGCATCACGTCGATCGGCGAGCCGTACAGCCGCGACAGCACCGGCTTCGTGATCACCTCGTCGACGGTGCCGAGCGCGGCGACGCCGCTGCCGAGATACAGCACGCGGTCGAGCGCGTTGAGGAGCGGGTTCAGTTCGTGCGCGGAGAACAGCACGGTGATGCCCAACTCGCGCTGCACGCGCCGCACCAGCTCGACCACGCCGCGCTGGCGGTGCGGATCGAGGCTGATCAGCGGTTCGTCGAGCAGCAGCAGTTTCGGTGCGCCGAGCAGGCACTGCGCGAGCAGCAGGCGCTGGCGTTCGCCGCCCGACAGCTCGGACAACGGCCGCTGCGCGAGGGCCGTGCCGCCGACGAGATCGAGCACGCGCGCGACGTCTTCCCTCACCGCCGCGCTGGTGCGCGGCAGGCCCCAGTGGTGGCCGTCGGCCGCCATCGCGACGAAGTCGTAGCCGCGCACGCGGCGGCCGGCGAGCGCGCTGCGCGTCTGCGGCATGTAGCCGATCGCGGGGTTGCCGCGCGCGACAGGTTCGCCCGCGACGCGCAGCGTGCCGCGCGCGGCCGGCACGAGGCCGAGCACCGCGCGCATCAGCGTGGTCTTGCCCGCGCCGTTCGGCCCGAGCACGCCGACGAATTCGCCGGCCTCGACGGCGAGGCTCACGTCGTCGAGGATCGTGCGCCCGCCCAGCGTGAGCGTGACGTGCTCGAGTTCGAGCGCGTGCGCAGCGTGCGTCATCACTTTTGCGCGAGCGCGGCGCCGAGCGCGTCAAGCTGCGCGAGCATCCACTGCTGGAAGGTCTTGCCCGACGGCTGGGTCTCGGTCACGGCGATGCTCGGCACGCGCGCGTCGTGCGCGATCTTCAGCATCCGCTTCGTCATCGGCTCCTCCGCCTGGCTGTTGTAGATCAGCACGCGCACGCGCCGGTTGCGCAGGTCGCTTTCGAACGCGGCGATGTCGGACGCGCTCGCCTCGGTGTCGTTCATCGTCGCGAGCTGGAAGCGCAGGTTGCGCATCTCGAGGCCGAGCGCATCGGCCATGTAGCCGAACACGGGCTCGGTGGCGGTCACGGGCGCGCCCTGGTATTGCGCGCGCAGCGCGGCGACCTTCGCGTCGAGCGGCTGCAGCGACGCGATGAAGCGCGCGAGGTTCGCGTCGTACTCGGCCTTGTGCGCGGGATCGGCCGTGCCGAGCGCGGCGGCGATCGCGCGCGCCGCGGCCGGCATCGTCGCCGGGTCGTACCACAGGTGCGGGTTGTCGCCGGCCTTCTTGCCGAGCAGATCGGCGACCACGATCGTCGTGCGCCGCGCGCTCTTCGACGCGCCGAGCAGCTTGGTCATCCACGGGTCGTAGTTCGCGCCGTTGTAGACCACGAGGTTCGCGTGCTGGAGCGCGCGCGCGGTCTTGGGGCTCGCCTCGAACAGGTGCGGGTCCTGGTCGGGATTGCTGAGGATGCTGGTCACCGCGACGCGCGCGCCGCCGATCTGCTGCACCACGTCGCCGTAGAAGTTCTCGGCGGCGACGACCTGCACGGGGGCATTCTGCGCGGCGGCCGCTGCGCTCAGCGTGAGCGCGCAGGCGCCGGCGGCCAGCCGGCGGGCCAGGGAGGAAAACGAGCGCGCGCGCAGCGAAGCGCGCAGCGAGGCGACGGAGATCATGCGGTCGATCCTGGTGGGTCGGTGGAAAGAGGCGCTGCGCTTACGCGCGCGGCGCCTGCCGGGTCTTGCAGTGCCCGCACAGGCCGCTCAGCTCGACGACCTGGTGATGCAGCTCGAAACCGTGCGCGGGCGCGCTGGCGGACAGCTGCCGCGCGAGTTCGACGCCGGGGATCTCGACGGTGTCGCCGCACGCTTCGCAGATCAGGAACTGCCCTTCGTGCGGCTGGCCGATCTCGCAGCAGGCGAGGAACGCGTTCTTCGATTCGATCCGGTGGATGAAGCCGTGCTCGACGAGAAACTCGAGCGCGCGATAGACCGTGGTCGGCGGCACCCGGCCGCGCTGCGGCTCCAGCTCGGCGAGCAGGTCGTACGCGCCGATCGGCCGCTGCGCGGCGAGCACGCGCTCGTACACCTGCCGGCGCAGCGGCGTCCAGGTGAGGTCGTGCTCGGCGGCGAACGCGTCGGCGCGGGCGAGGCGGGCGGCAAGGGGATGGGTCGAGGCCATGGCGGAGACCGGCGGATCGAAGGAATCGTGATGATATAACGTATCCGCCTCGACTGCACGGAGCCGGGGCGCGTCGGCCCGCCGCCGATGCCGCGCCGCATCATCGAAAAGGGGATTGCCCGCCTTGACAGCGGCGACATCGTATTCGATCATTCGATCGCGGTATGAGCAAATGATCATTCAGTGAACGTTCGCTCGCCGACGGATTCGCCAACGACTACAACGAATCGGAGACAGCCAGTGAGATTGCAGGACAAGGTCGCGATCCTGACGGGCGCCGCGAGCGGCATCGGCGAGGCGGTCGCGCAACGTTACCTGGACGAAGGCGCGCGCTGCGTGCTGGTCGACCTGAAGCCCGCCGACGGCGCGCTCGCGCGGCTCATCGACGCCCAGCCCGACCGCGCCGTCGCGCTCAGCGCGGACGTCACGCGCCGCGACGATCTGGCGCGCATCGTCGCCACCGCCGTCGAGCGCTTCGGCGGCATCGACATCCTGTTCAACAACGCGGCGCTGTTCGACATGCGCCCGCTTCTCGACGAATCGTGGGATGTGTTCGACCGCCTGTACGCGGTCAACGTGAAGGGCATGTTCTTCCTGATGCAGGCGGTCGCGCAGCGGATGGTCGAACAGGGGCGCGGCGGCAAGATCATCAATATGTCGTCGCAGGCGGGCCGGCGCGGCGAGGCGCTCGTCTCGCACTACTGCGCGACCAAGGCGGCGGTGCTCAGCTACACGCAATCGGCCGCGCTCGCGCTCGCGCCGCACCGGATCAACGTGAACGGCATCGCGCCCGGCGTGGTCGACACGCCGATGTGGGACCACGTGGACGCGCTGTTCGCCCGCTACGAGCACCTGCCGCCCGGGGAGAAGAAGCGTCGCGTCGGCGCGGCGGTGCCGCTCGGCCGGATGGGCGTGCCCGCCGACCTGACGGGCGCCGCGCTGTTCCTCGCGTCGGCCGACGCCGACTACATCACCGCCCAGACGCTGAACGTCGACGGCGGCAACTGGATGAGCTGAGATCATGGCCGCGATCGTGGTCGCCGGAGAACTGCTGGCCGAATTCGTCGCGGCGCGGCGCGGCCAGGGCTTCGAGGCGCCGGGCGCGTTCAGCGGGCCGTTTCCGAGCGGCGCGCCCGCGATCTTCGCGGACCAGGCGGCGCGCCAGCGCGTCTCGGTCGCCTACGCGGGCTGCGTCGGGCGCGATGCGTTCGGCGACGCGATCGTCGCGCGGCTGCGCGGCCACGGCGTCGAGACCGGCGCGATCCGGCGCGTCGGGCGGCCGACCGGCGTCGCGTTCGTCGCCTATCGCGACGACGGCAGCCGCCAGTTCGTCTACAGCCTCGCGGGCAGCGCGGCCTCGGCGCTCGACGCGAGCGACGTCGCCCCGGCGTTGTTCGACGGCTGCCGCTATTTTCATGTGATGGGTTCCTCGCTGACGAGCGCGGCCGCGATCGATGCGGTGCGGCGCGGCGTGACCGAGGCGGCGCGGGTCGGCGCGAAGGTGTCGTTCGATCCGAACGTGCGCGCCGAGATGCTCGCGTTCCGGCCGATGCGCGCGGCGCTGCACGAGGTGCTCGATGCATGCCACCTGTTCCTGCCGAGCGAGGCCGATCTGCCGTTCTTCTGCGGCGAGCAGGCGTGCGAGCGCGCGATCGCCGGCCTGCTCGCGACCCGCCCGCTGTTGGAGCGCGTGGTGCTGAAGCGCGGCGCGGCCGGCTGCTCCGCGTTCGAGCGCGCGGGGCGCTGCGAGGCGCCCGGTTACGCGGTGCGCGAAGTCGATCCGACGGGCGCGGGCGACTGCTTCGGCGGCACCCTGGTCGCGAGCCTGATCGACGGCCTGCCGGTCGAGGCCGCGCTGCGCCGCGCGAATGCGGCGGGCGCGCTCGCCGTGACGCGGGTCGGCCCGATGGAGGGCAACAGCGACCGGGATGAACTCGATCGCTTCATCGCCACGCGAGGTGCCGCATGCACGATGTGATTCCGGCGCGCGCGGGCGCGGCGCTCGCCGATCTGTTCGACGCCAACCGGCGCACCGGCGCGCGCGGCATCTACGCGGTATGCAGCGCGCACCGGCTGGTGCTCGAGGCGGCCTGCGAGACCGCGCGCGACGATGCGTCGCCGCTGCTCGTCGAGGCTACCTGCAATCAGGTCAATCATCGCGGCGGCTATACGGGGTTCACGCCGGCGGCGTTCCGGCGCGACCTCGAGGGGCTGGCGCGCGCGCGCGGGCTCGCGCCCGACGCGCTGCTTCTCGGCGGCGACCACCTCGGCCCGAATCCGTGGCGGCATCTCGATGCGCGCAGCGCGCTCGACGAGGCCTGCGTGATGATCGAGGCCTATGTCGACGCGGGTTTCACGAAGCTGCACCTGGACGCGAGCATGACCTGCGCGGACGACGCCGCACCGCTGCCGGATGCGGAGATTGCCGCGCGCGCGGCGCGGCTGTGCGCGGTGGCGGAGCACGCGGCCGCACGGACGGGCCTCGCGCCCGTCTACGTGATCGGCACCGAGGTGCCGGTGCCCGGCGGCGAAGCGGGCGGCGCGGACGACGGCGACGCGATCGCGCGCATCGAGGTGACCCGCGCGGACAGCGTGCGGGCCACGCTCGACGCGCATCGCAGCGCATTCGCGCGGCTCGGGCTCGACGCGGCCTGGTCGCGCGTGATCGCGGTGGTCGCGCAGCCCGGCGTCGATTTCGACGATCGCCGGGTGCTCGACTATGCGCCGGCGAAGGCCGCGCCGCTCGCCGCGAGCATCCTGCACGCGCCGGGACTCGTGTTCGAGGCGCATTCGACCGACTACCAGACCGAGGCCGCGCTCGCCGCGCTGGTGCGCGACCATTTCGCGATCCTCAAGGTCGGGCCGGCGCTGACGTTCGCGCTGCGCGAGGCGTTGTTCGCGCTCAGCTACATCGAGGACGCGCTGTACGATGAGGCGGACGAACGTTCCGGGCTGCGCGAGGTGGTCGACGCGGCGATGCGCGCGCGCCCCGAGCACTGGGCGCCGTACTACCGCGGCGACGCGGCCGCGCAGCGGCTCGCGCGGCAGTTCAGCTACAGCGACCGGATCCGCTACTACTGGCTGCAGCCCGCCGTCGCGGCGGCGGTCGAGCGGCTGTTCGGCAATCTCGCGCGCCGCGCGCCGCCGGAGACGCTCGTCGCGCAGTGGCTGCCCGACGTCTACGCGGCGCGGCGCGCCGGTGCGCTGGCGGGCGGGCCCGACGCGTGGGTCCGCCACCGGATTCGCGAGGTGCTCTCGCGTTATGCGCGCGCCTGCGGGACGCGGCCGCGCGCCTGATGATCCGCCCGACGACAAGCCGATAAACACAGGAGACATGCGATGCAACGACTCAAGCCCACCGCCGCGATGCTGCGCCCAGGCGCAGGGCGCCTCTGCGCGGGCGTCGCGCTGACCGCGTGCGCGCTCGCCGCGCATGCGGCGACGCTGACGATCGCGACCCTCAACAACCCGGACATGATCGAGCTGAAGAAGCTGTCGCCGGCGTTCGAGAAGGCGAACCCGGATATCCGGCTGAACTGGGTGATCCTGGAAGAGAACGTGCTGCGGCAGCGCGCGACCACCGACATCACGACGGGCAGCGGCCAGTTCGACGTGATGGCGATCGGCACCTACGAGGCGCCGCAGTGGGGCAAGCGCGGCTGGCTCGCGCCGATGACGAACCTGCCCGCCGACTACGATCTGAACGACGTCGTGAAGACCGCGCGCGACAGCCTGTCCTATAACGGCCAGCTGTACGCGCTGCCGTTCTACGTCGAAAGCTCGATGACCTTCTACCGCAAGGATTTGTTCGCGGCGAAGGGGCTCAAGATGCCGGACCAGCCGACCTACGCGCAGATCGCCGAATTCGCCGACAAGCTCACCGACAAGGCCGCCGGCACCTACGGCATCTGCCTGCGCGGCAAGGCGGGCTGGGGCGAGAACATGGCCTACGTGTCGACGGTGGTGAACACCTTCGGCGGCCGCTGGTTCGACGAGCAGTGGAACGCGCAGCTGACCTCGCCGGAATGGAAGAAGGCGATCAATTTCTACGTGAACCTGCTGCGCAAGAACGGGCCGCCGGGCGCCAGCTCGAACGGCTTCAACGAGAACCTCACGCTGACCGCGTCGGGCAAGTGCGCGATGTGGATCGATGCGACGGTCGCGGCGGGCATGCTGTACAACAAGCAGCAGTCGCAGGTCGCCGACCGCATCGGCTTCGCGGCGGCGCCCGTCGCCGTCACGCCGAAGGGCTCGCACTGGCTGTGGGCGTGGGCGCTCGCGATCCCGAAGACCTCGAAGCAGCAGGACGCCGCGAAGAAGTTCATCGAATGGGCGACCTCGAAGCAGTACATCGAGCTGGCGGGCAAGGACGAGGGCTGGGCCTCGGTGCCGCCGGGCACGCGCCAATCGACCTACCAGCGCGCCGAGTACAAGGCCGCCGCGCCGTTCTCCGACTTCGTGCTGAAGGCGATCCAGACCGCGGACCCGACCGATCCGTCGCTGCAGAAGGTGCCGTACACGGGCGTGCAGTACGTCGGGATTCCCGAGTTCCAGTCGTTCGGCACGGTGGTCGGCCAGTCGATCGCGGGCGCGGTCGCGGGCCAGATGAGCGTCGACCAGGCGCTCGCCGCCGGACAGGCCGCCGCGGACCGCGCGGTGCGCCAGGCGGGCTACCGCAAATGAACGGCCGCGCGCGCCGCCCGGCCATCCGGCTCACGCGCGCGGCTCGGCCGCGCGCCTTCCACAGGGAGCTTCGCTCATGCGCCATCTCCGCCTTCCGCTGTCCCATCCGGTGCCGCTGACGCCTGACGCGCGCGCCGCCGCCGCGTCGCGCGGCCGCTCCACGCGCTGGCTCGTCTCGCCCTCGGTTGCGGTGCTGGTGCTGTGGATGTCGATCCCGCTCGCGATGACGATCTGGTTCTCGCTGTCGCGCTACAACCTGCTCAATCCCGACGTAAAGGGTTTCGCCGGGCTCGACAACTACCGCTTCCTCGCGACCGATCCGTCGTTCCTGCCGGCGATCTGGCACACGCTCGCGCTGATCGGCTCGGTGCTCGCGATCACGGTGGTCGGCGGCGTGCTGATGGCGGTGCTGTTCGATCGCAAGTTCTACGGGCAGGGCGTCGCGCGCCTCCTCGCGATCGCGCCGTTCTTCGTGATGCCGACCGTGTCGGCGCTGATCTGGAAGAACATGATCCTGCATCCCGTGTACGGTCTCGTCGCGGCCGCGATGCGCGCGCTCGGCATGCAGCCGATCGACTGGTTCGCGCAGTATCCGCTCTCCGCGGTCGTGATCATCGTCGCGTGGCAGTGGCTGCCGTTCGCGTTCCTGATCCTGTTCACCGCGATCCAGTCCCTCGACCAGGAGCAGAAGGAGGCCGCGCGCATCGACGGCGCGGGCCCGTTCGCGATGTTCTTCCACATCACGCTGCCGCACCTGAAGCGCGCGATCGCGGTGGTCGTGATGATGGAGACGATCTTCCTGCTGTCGATCTTCGCGGAGATCTACACCACCACCGGCGGCGGCCCGGGCGACGCGACCACCAACCTGTCCTACCTGATCTACGCGCTCGGCCTCCAGCAGTTCGACGTGGGGCTGGCGTCGGCGGGCGGGATCCTCGCGGTGGTGCTCGCGAACGTGGTGTCGTTCTTCCTCGTGCGGATGCTCGCGAAGAACCTGAAAGGGGAGTACGAAGCATGAGCGACCTGTCCATTCCAACCCGGCCGCGCTCCGCGCGCGGGCCCGCCGGCGTGCTGCGCGCGCTTGGGCGCGGCCTGCCCGGCGTGCTCGCGTGGCTGGTCGCGCTGCTGCTGTTCTTCCCGATCTTCTGGATGGCGATCACCGCGTTCAAGACGGAACAGCAGGCCTATTCGTCGTCGCTGCTGTTCGTGCCGACGCTCGACAGCTTCCGCGAGGTGTTCGCGCGCAGCGACTACTTCGCGTTCGCGTGGCATTCGGTGCAGATCTCCGCGGGTGTCACCGCGATCTGCCTGCTGCTCGCGGTGCCTGCCGCGTATGCGATGGCGTTCTTCCCGGGCCGGCGCACCCAGTCGCTGCTGCTGTGGATGCTGTCGACCAAGATGATGCCGTCGGTCGGCGTGCTGGTGCCGATCTACCTGTTGTGGAAGAACGCGGGGCTGCTCGACACCGTGTCGGGCCTCGTGATCGTCTACACGCTGATCAACCTGCCGATCGCGGTGTGGATGACCTTCACCTACTTCAACGAGATTCCGCGCGACATCCTGGAGGCGGGCCGCATCGACGGCGCGTCGACCTGGCAGGAGATCGTCTACCTGCTGCTGCCGATGGCGCTGCCCGGCCTCGCGTCGACCGCGCTGCTGCTCGTGATCCTGTCGTGGAACGAGGCGTTCTGGAGCATCAACCTGTCCAGCTCGAACGCGGCGCCGCTGACGGTCTTCATCGCATCGTATTCGAGCCCGGAAGGGCTGTTCTGGGCGAAGCTGTCGGCCGCCTCGCTGCTCGCGGTCGCGCCGATCCTGGTGGTCGGCTGGTTGTCGCAGAAGCAGCTCGTGCGCGGCCTCACGTTCGGAGCGGTCAAGTGAGCGGCGCCGGGGAACAGGCGCTGATCTGCGATTGCGACGGCGTGCTGATCGACAGCGAGGCGATCGCGGCCGAGGTGCTGGTGCGCGAACTCGAGGCGCGCTGGCCCGGCGTCGCGGCGCGCCCGATCGTGATGCCGCTGCTCGGCCTGCGCACCGAGCGCGTGCTCGAAGGCGCATGCGCGCACGCCGGCCGCACGCTCGCGCCGGCCGACGTCGAGGCGATCCGCGCGTGCGTCGCGGCGGCGGCCGTCGAGGCGCACGAGGTCGACGGCGTGGCGGATGCGCTCGCGCAGATCCCGCTGCGCGCCGCCTGCGCGAGCAACAGCGACCACGCCTATGTCGAGACGGTTCTGCGGCGCACCGGGCTCGTGCGTTTCTTCGGCGCGCGCGTGTTCTGCGCGGACCGCGTCGCGCGGCCCAAGCCGGCGCCCGACGTCTACCTCGCGGCTGCCCGGGCGCTCGGCGTCGCGCCCGCGCGCTGCGTGGTGGTGGAGGACAGCGTGACGGGCGTCACCGCGGCGACGGCGGCCGGCATGACGGTATTCGGCTTCGCGGGCGCGGGCCACGCATCGGCGGTGCAGCGCGCGGCGCTGCGCGACGCCGGCGCGCGTCAGGTATTCGATGCGATGCGCGCGCTGCCCGCGCTGGTCGCGCAATGGCGCGCGACCGACGCGGCGCAGCCGCATTGAACGACGGCGTCGCCGTGCGACGCGTCACTGGACACTGGAACGGAGGCGGAAAAATGGCAAGCGTGCTCCTGCGCAATATCGGCAAGCGCTACGACGACACCGAGGTGCTGCGCAACGTCAACCTCGACATCGCGCACGGCGAATTCGTGGTGTTCGTCGGGCCGAGCGGCTGCGGCAAATCCACGCTGATGCGGATGATCGCGGGCCTGGAGGACATCTCGGACGGCGACCTGCTGATCGACGGCGCGCGCGTCAACGAGGTGCCGAGCGCGAAGCGCGGCATCGCGATGGTGTTCCAGTCGTACGCGCTGTATCCGCACATGACGTTGTACGACAACATGGCGTTCGGCCTCAAGCTCGCGGGCGCGAAGAAGCCCGAGATCGACGCCGCCGTGCGTCAGGCCGCGAAGATCCTGCACATCGACCATCTGCTCGACCGCAAGCCGAAACAGCTGTCGGGCGGCCAGCGGCAGCGCGTCGCGATCGGCCGGGCAATCACGCGCAAGCCGAAGGTGTTCCTGTTCGACGAACCGCTGTCGAACCTCGACGCGGCGCTGCGCGTGAAGATGCGGCTCGAATTCGCGCGGCTGCACGACACGCTCGGCACCACGATGATCTACGTGACGCACGACCAGGTCGAGGCGATGACGCTCGCCGACAAGATCGTCGTGCTGTCGGCGGGCAGCGTGCAGCAGGTCGGCACGCCGAACGCGCTGTACCACGCGCCCGCGAACCAGTTCGTGGCGGGCTTCATCGGTTCGCCGAAGATGAATTTCCTGGCAGGCGTCGCGCATGCGGTGAGCCCCGACGAGGCGCTCGTGCGCTTCGCGAGCGGCGAGACGCAGCGGGTCGCGGTCGACACGGCGAGCCTGCGCGTCGGCGACAGCGTGACGGTCGGGGTGCGGCCCGAGCATGTGCGGGTCGACGCGGCGGCGGGCGAGGGCGTCGCCGCGCGTGCGATGGCGGTCGAATCGCTCGGCGATGCGGCTTATCTGTACGCGGAAACGCCGCTCGCGGCCGACGGCCTGATCGCGCGGATTCCACCGCTCGACACTTACCGGAGCGGCGAGACGCTGCGCGTGAGCGCCGAGCCTGCGCACTGCCACCTGTTCGACGCCGACGGGCGCGCGTTCGCGCGCCGCCTGCCGCATGCGCGCGCGGCTTGATCCATCCGCGTCAGGGGAACATCCGCGCGGCGAGGAAGTCGACGAACGCGCGCACCTTGGGCGTCGCATGGCGGCCCGACGGCCACAGCAGATGGAACACGATGGTGCGCTCGACGTGGCCGTCGAGCACGGTGCGCAGCGTGCCGGCCGCGAGCTCGCCGCGCACCGAGAAGTCGGGCACGCAGGCGATGCCGCGCCCGCGCAGCGCGAAGCACACGCGGGTCTCGAGGTTGTTGCAGATCATCGAGACCGGCACCTCGATGCCCGGCGCGTCGCGCAGCGGCCAGACTTCGAGCTTGCCGTCCTTCGGATAGCGGAAATGCAGGCACACGTGCCGCGTGAGGTCGGCGGGCGTGCGCGGCGTGCCGTGCCGCGCGAGGTAATCGGGCGCGGCGACGAGCAGGGTCCGGCACGCGCCGAGCCGGCGCGACGACAGGCGCGAGTCGCTCGGCGCGCCGGTGCGCAGCACCGCGTCGAAACCTTCGTCGATCACGTCGACGAGCCGGTCGGAGAAATCGAGGTCGAGCTGGATGTCCGGATAGGCGGCCATGAAGTCGGCGAGCAGCGGCTGCACCAGCCAGCTGACGATCGGCAGGCTCACGCGCAGCCGGCCGCGCGGCGCGTCCGAGGTGTCCGACAGTTCCTGTTCCGCTTCGTCCAGTTCGGCGAGCACACGCCGGCAGCGCTCCAGAAAGCGCGCGCCCTCGGCCGTCAGCGCGATGCTGCGGGTGCTGCGGTGGAACAGCCGCGTGCGCAGGCGCGCCTCCAGGCGCGCGATGCGTTTGCCGACCGCCGAGGCGGACAGGCCGAGCGCGCGACCCGCCGCGACGAAGCTGCGGGTTTCCGCAACCTGCACGAACACGAGCAGACCGGTCAGGCTCTCCATGGCGATCCTCTCGATTGCGGACATCGATGTCCGCGGAGTCAGGAACTCTAGCCCAGTTTTTCTTCGCGTGCCGGCTGCCTACCATGGGCGTTCGATTCGACTTTCGATTCCGGAGGGATGACATGGAGCAGCATGGAAAAGGGCGCCGGCGCGCGGCGGCGAGGTTGCGCGCGCATCGAACGGGAGGGCGCGCCGCATGAGCGACGATTGCGTGCTCGATGAAGCTGCCGTTGCCCAGGCCGCGCCGGCGGGCGCGCGCACGGGCCGGCTGCCGGTCGGCGGCCTGCTCGCGCTCGCGACGGCCGCCTTCGTGACGATCCTGACCGAGGCGCTGCCGGCCGGGCTGCTGCCGCTGATGAGCCGCGACCTGCGCGTGAGCGAGGCGCTCGTGGGCCAGCTCGTGACGGTCTACGCGCTCGGCTCGCTGCTCGCCGCGATTCCGCTCGTCGCGGCCACGCGCGGGATGCGTCGACGGTCCTTGCTGCTGATCGCGCTGGCGGGATTCGTGGCCGCGAACACCGTCACGGCGGCGTCGGCCTCGTATCCGCTCACGCTGGCCGCGCGCTTCGTCGCCGGCATGTCGGCGGGCTTGTTGTGGGCGCTGCTCGCCGGCTACGCGAGCCGGATGGTCGAGGCGCGGCTGCGCGGCCGCGCCATCGCGCTCGCGATGCTCGGCGCGCCCGTCGCGATGTCGATCGGCATTCCGCTCGGCACCGCGCTCGGTGCGGCGTACGGCTGGCGCGTCGCGTTCGCCGCGATGACGGCGCTCACGCTCGCGCTGATCGCCTGGGTGCGCGCGGGCCTGCCGGATTTCGCGGGGCAGGCGGCCGGCGCGCGCCGGCCGGTCGCGGCGGTGTTCGCGCTGCCGGGCGTCGCGGCTGTGCTGGCCGTGATGTTCGCGTTCGTGCTCGCGCACAACATCCTGTACACCTATATCGCGCCGTTTGCGACGCTGGCGCGGATGGCGGCGCGGGTCGACACGGTGCTGCTGGTGTTCGGCGTGCTGTCGATCGCCGGTATCGCGCTGACGGGCGCGTGGATCGGCGCGCGGCTGCGCGGGCTCACGCTCGCGAGCGTCGCGCTGTTCGGCGCGGCGGCGCTGCTGCTGGGTGTCGCGGCACGGACGCCGGCGGCGGTTTACGCGGGCGTCGCCGCGTGGGGGCTCGCGTTCGGCGGCGCGCCGACGCTGTTCCAGACCGCCCTCGCGGACGCCGCCGGCGACGCGGCGGATGTCGCGCAGTCGATGCTCGTCACGGTGTGGAATCTTGCGATCGCAGGCGGCGGCCTGGTCGGCGGGCTGGTGCTCGGCGCGCGCGGGCCGGCGGGCTTGCCGTGGTTGCCCGTCGCGTTGCTCGCGGCGGCGTGGATGTTCGCGTGGCGCGCGCGCACGGTGGCGTTTCCGGCGGCGCGCGCGAGCGCATGAACGTCTCGGCGTTTCGGCGACTGAGCGGTTTCGGCGTCTGAGCGTCTGAGCGTCTGAGCGACTGAGCGACTGAGCGACTGAGCGACTGAGCGACTCAGCGACTGAGCGACTGAGCGACTCAGCGACTCAGCGACTGAGCGACTGAGCGACTGAGCGACTGAGCGACTCAGCGACTCAGCGACTGAGCGACTGAGCGACTGAGCGACTCAGCGACTCAGCGACTCAGCGACTGAGCGACTGAGCGACTGAGCGACTGAGCGACTGAGCGACTGAGCGACTCAGCGACTCAGCGACTCAGCGTCTCAGCGTCTCAGCGACTCAGCGTCTCAGCGTCTCAGCGTCTCAGCGACTCAGCGTCTCAGCGTCTCAGCGACTC